>DATKLQ010000082.1:0-7307 GCA_035542335.1 Ignavibacteriaceae bacterium
TCTTTTCTTTTTTGATCTTTGGTTAGGAGATCTTCAAGTTTTAAATGTTCATCCGGCATTTTAAACAACCCTGTATTTTTTTATTGTTCTGAGGTATTTCAATTCAACTATATTATCGAAAAGGAATTACTATTCTTTATCCGGTTTATATCAATAATTCTAAAAATTAATGATAATAATTTATGTTTTTAATTAAAAAGAATATTTTAGTTTTTTAATCAATGATTTAATTTTGTATCCCCTTGAAGCAGAAAAGAGAGTTTCCCGATCCTTTAAAAATCTTTTTTCTGGAACAAAAGAATACTAAAGAATAACATTAAAATTAGAAATAAAAATGAAGATATAACAGGCTGAAAATCCGATATTCCCTGTCCCCGTGCAATTTCGTAATTAATTTTCGCCATTAATTCCTGAGTTTTCGGAATAATATAGTACAGAATTTCAAATGCTTTTTTAATAAAATCGCTCTTTATAAGAACATTCAATTGATCTTTAAAGAATAAAAGAAGAGGGCTGAGAATGATGAATATGAAATATGCGCTCATCATTCCGAGAAGAGATCCTTTTGTTATTATACCGAAAAAAAGAATGAGAGAATAAAGCACCGCGAATGTAAATGTAATTACCGCAATCGTCCAAAGAAATGAGGGATTCCAATATGAAAATTTTAAAGAGATGATAATCCAAATACCAAGGACAAGGAAAACAACATTCAGCAGAACAACCAGCAAACCTCCCAGGTATTTACCCATTATAAGCTGGGTTCTCGAAATCGGCTTTGAAAGGAAAAGATCGATATTCCCTTTTTCCAATAGTACGGGGATAAAGCTTGATGCGCTGAAAATTGAGAGGAGAAGCCCTATGCTGGCAAGGGGCGAAACTATTCCAAGCTCAATTATCATCACAACATTGCCTGCGCCGATATTTCCTTTGGATAAAAATGATTGCAGGATTTGCGCCTGATCTACTAAGCTGAAAATTATGGCCGTTATGAGGATACTCAAACAGGAAAGCCCGAAAAAGAAAATGAAGACTTTACGGGCAAAGGATTCTCTCAGCGTATAAAGAATCATCAGCATCATATTTTTCATTTCTTTTCCCCTTTTTCAGATTCCATAATTAGAGAAATGAACATCTCTTCCAGGGTAGCCTTCTGCTTGATAATTTCAATTATGAGTATCTTTTTTTCTCTTAAGGAATCAATTAATTTATTTAATTCGGAAATATCGGAAACTCTTACGGAATAAGAATCTTCTTTGATCCGGTTTAAATTTAGCTGCCGGAGCAAATTCTCATCCGTAATATTTTCTATGGTTAAACTATATTCCTCCTTCTTTTCGGTCAATTCTTTTACGGTCCCTTCACGGATTAATCTTCCTTTGTTTAGAATGCCAACTCTGTCGCTGATAAGCTCAACTTCGGAAAGCAGATGGCTGTTCAGGAAAATTGTTTTTGATTTATTCTTTAAATCAACCAGGATATCCCGTATTTCTTTCCTGCCGAGCGGATCTACTCCGTCTGTAGGCTCATCGAGAAATATTAATTCGGGATCATTGATTAATGACTGCGCCAGGCCTAAGCGCTGCATCATTCCTTTTGAATAGGTTTTTACTTTAGCTTTTTTCCAATTATTAAGTTTCACCAGGTTTAGGAGTTCATCTATCTTTTTTTCCAGCTGAATTCCGCCCATTCCGCTCAGTTTGCCGAAGAAGCGGAGAACTTCTCCACCTGTTAAATACGACGGATAACGGTGATTTTCCGGGAGATAGCCTATTTTTCCTTTAATGCGGTAATTTGTGATCTCTTGGTTTAATATTTTTGCATCCCCGGCAGTCGGAAAGGTAATGCCTAAAAGGATTTTTATGAGAGTAGTTTTCCCTGCGCCGTTCGGACCCAGGAGCCCGAATATAATCCCCTGATCAACCGATAAATTTAAATCGACAAGAGCCTGTACTTTTCTTTTTCTGATCCCTGTAGAATATATTTTTGTGAGACCGTTTGTATTTACCGAATACATCGCTTCCAATTTTTTGAAGTTAAAATATACTTTAACGATTTACAATTAACAATTAACTTTTAACCAAACATCAATCAAAGATTTAAATAGATATTATTTATAGATTTAATCTGATTTTTCAAATAATTATTTCATACTTTTAAAATTATGGCATGCATTTTTTGCGATATCGTGGAAGGGAAAGCAAATGCTGATATACTTTACCAGAATGATTTTGTGATATCATTCCTGGATATCAGACCCATGAATTACGGCCATTCGCTTGTAATTCCTAAGAAGCATTTTGATAGTTTTTTGGAAATCCCTGCTAAAGAGCTCAGCGCCTTAATAAATGGAGTCCAGGTTGTATTCAAGGCTATGAATGATAGTTTAAAACCGGACGGAATAAATATTGTTTCGAACAACGGCTCTGCGGCAGGGCAATCGGTGCCGCATTTCCATTTTCATATTATACCCAGGTTTCATTCGGACGAATTTAAAATCAGGTTAAACCTAAAAAGCTATAAAGGAAATTCTCAAAAGGATTTTGCCGAAAAAATAAGAACCTGCCTTCCGGGAGGGCAGGCTGTTTCAAATATTTAAAGCTTAAATATTATGAATAAAAAAATAAGAGTTCTAATTGCAAAAGCCGGGTTAGACGGGCATGACAGGGGTGCCAAGGTCATTGCAGCTGCGCTCAGAGATGCCGGAATGGAGGTTATTTATACCGGCCTGAGGCAGACACCTGAAATGATAGTCGATGCCGCAATCCAGGAAGATGTGGATGTAATAGGGGTGAGCATCCTCTCCGGTGCGCATATGACTATATTTCCCAGGATATTGAGGCTTATGAAGGAAAAAGAGATGAATGATGTTCTGCTTACAGGCGGCGGAATAATTCCCGATGAAGATATAAAAGATCTGATTAAAATGGGTTCCGGGGAATTATTTACCCCAGGTACATCAATGATGGAGATTTCAAAATATATTCAATCCTGGTGCGAGAGCCATCCGAGAGTATGATGAAGAAATAGAACACGGACGACGCGGATTACAAGGATAACCACGGAAATGAATATGAGTTCTAGCTAATTTTATCACAATTAAAGGGGAGTTAAAAATGCTGCATTCAATTATAACCCATGGCTCAATTTGGAAAAATCCGAGCTCTCAAAATCCAAATGCCAAAAGACAAATGACAAATAATATTCAATGAACAAATCACAATTTCCAAACGCGCAAGTTCAGGGGTTTTAAATTTTATATTTGTTTATTGGAGCTTATTTGGAATTTGAGTTTTGAAAATTGGTGCTTCTATATTGCTTTGTCGTTCAGCAAGGTCCGCATTCTATTCCTTATAATCCCCTGGCGTTCTTAACACCATTGATATGCTTGGTCTTATCAATAATATTTCCGTCCTGATCAACAACTCCCGGATGGCAGGTATAGCAGGAGTTTGGCGGGACATCTATATGGCCCTGCGGGGGTAATCCATGGCATGAGCCGCACTGAATCTGTGTACCGTCTATCTTAGTCCATAATAGAGTTTGGTTATTTCCTGTCATCTTATCGGCGGTATAAGCAAATTGATTTGTTGCAACTGCGGAGTCTCTGAAGAATTCAAAATTCCCATGACAATATGTATTGGCACAGGTTGCAGTGGAGGAATCATATACTGCATTTACGGCACCGAATGCAACGGCAAGGCCTTTAAATATTACTTCCGCAGGCAAATCGCTATCCACATGGCCGGGTTCATTGACTGTCTGAGGTACTTTATGGCAGCTTGCACAAGGTACATTATTTCCCAAGCTATTGTCATAGAGGTGCTTCCAATGAGCACCGACGGATTTTAAATCGGTTGAAGAATTATTATTTACATCCAGGGGCGGTGCAATTCTGGAAGGATCATCAGGTGAACCGTGGCAGGTATTGCATGCTGCAGGTCCACCCGGGGCAGTATGGCATGGAAGACAGCTCGGGCTGCTTAAACCTCCGCTGAATGAATTCCCATGGCAGCTCATACAATCGGTTAAGTTCCATTGGTTATGTCTTATAAATTTCCCATGAAAATCAGAAGAGTTTTCATCTGCAATTCCTGCTTTATGCACCGTTATTGATGAGTGGCAGTTTATACAGCTTACACCGGTTATACCGCCGTTTAAATCCGCCGCATGGCATTGCTGGCATTTCGAAAAATCCGAATTCTTTAAATAATTTCCGTGAAAATTAGGATCACCTGGGGTCAGCACCCCTTCACCGTGAATAGAAACTTTTTCAGGATGAGGAATATCCGTCTGCAGATCGCTGCAGCCGGAATATATTATCGTGAAAATTAAAGAGAAAAGAAGAATGGAAAAAAAATATTTCATTTTTATCTTCATCATTCTACTTGCGCACCGTGGCAGTAACCGCAGAAACCTATTCCGGCTCGTGCCGTAGATAAATTAACAGTATGACAATTAAAACAGATTGAACCCTGGTTATCGTGCCAGTCGCCGTGCTCATCCCTCATGAAACCAGCGGGATGCGTTTTTGCATTTGTTCCTTTTATTCCGTCGTTGTCCAGGTGGCATGTAATACATGTTGGATCAGCTCCCTGGACATCGTGGCACGAGATGCAGCTTTCAATATCCCGCCGTGCAAGCACTGCATGTTCGCCGCCGCCGGTTCCTACTCCGAATGTCGTAAAGTTGGACTTAAAATGAGAGACGGGTTCAATCCCGCTTAAAGCAAAATCGTCTCCATCCGATTGATGGCAGTTTGCGCAGAAGGTTTCTAACTGGTGGCATGACTGGCATTCGGCCGTTTTACCCTTAGCATCTATGCCGTGAATAAATCTATAGTTCAATTCATGAACCCTGGTAATACGCTGCTGTTTAGCTCCGTCTATAGATTGGCTTGGGGCGTAAGGCTGATAAAAATCATCAGGAGTATTTCCCTCGGTTATTGTTGTAGTAGCATCGTGACACTCCTGGCATGAATTCGTATTATTGTCATGGCACATTATGCAGTCGGCATCAAATTCTCTTGCTGCAAATTTATGAGATGTTATAAATCCTGCACTTCGGTGAGATTGCGGCTTTAAATCGGCTGTTGAAATATGACATGACTCGCATGCATTTGATGCAGCTGTTTTATCATTGTGGCATGAATAGCAGTCCTTCATTACAGGATTCGGAGAACTTAATTCGGAGCTGTAATCGATAGTATCAAAATTCTTGTGGCAGTCTGTGCATTTCATCTTCTGCTGTTCAAGATGAAATTTATGGTTGAACAATAGTTTGGAAGCGTTCTGGATCAGCGGCTCATACTTATCTTCATAGTGGCATGTTTTGCACTGCTCGGTATCTTCAACATCATGGCATTCCGAGCAGTTCTCGTGGTTGGGCATCAGCCTGTCCGTCAGCTTTGTACTTTGGGTTACTGCTTTATGGCAGTCTTCGCATTCAGCCAGCTCTTTATGAAACTGATGCGAGAACTTGATGATATCTTTATTACTTTTCCTGCTGTCATCCTCCTGAAATGATAAGACATTTAGGAAAAGGAAACCGGCAATAAATAATGCAAATAAGGAGTAAAGATATTTCAGCTTCATTTAATAAGATTTAAATTTTCATTAAACCAGTAATTGATCTTAAAGAATAACCGGTAATCATTCTTGTATATTTTATTATTCATATATTGGCTCTGAAGGTCAAATGAAACCTCTCTTAAAGGACGTACATTGATCCCCAGGAGGATTGTGGTCAAATTATTTTTTTCGGCATCATCGGAGAGCTTATAGCCGGTAAATGAAATACCCAAAGAGGGGGTCAGCAGCCCGTCTTCAAAGCTGTGCGCCGCGTATACAGAAAGTGCATCAAGCTCTCCGGCATATCCAAGACTCTTTCGATAACTAATGCTTCCGTAATCTGAATTTATTCC
Organism: Ignavibacteriaceae bacterium; assembly: GCA_035542335.1. Lineage (GTDB taxonomy): Bacteria > Bacteroidota > Ignavibacteria > Ignavibacteriales > Ignavibacteriaceae > DATKLQ01. The sequence continues at coordinate 5,924 of DATKLQ010000082.1, forward strand.
TAGGGTGATTCTTTCCGTATTTTCATCTTTATAAGTTACATATCCGAATTTTCCTGTGAGGCTGTAATTTTTATAAAATCTATACTCTCCTCCTAATTCAATCTCCTGAGTGGTACCATAATCGAAAACAGAAAATATGCTGTTATATTTTATCCGGGGTTCCCTGTAGTTGTAATAGATATTTAAATTTAGCTTGGAGATCTGAAAATAATTGCCGGATATTTCGAATTTTGAAGTCTTTTCATAATTAAAATCGTAATCGTACCTCGTATTAACCGAAAAAATACTATCCATTTTATAATCTGCTTCGGCAGTTCCAAACTTATATTGACTGGAGTTATTGCTTATTAAAACATTAATAGGATTCAGATTTTCATCAAGCCGTTGTGCCCAGTACTCCTGCGGCTTGAAATTTTTATCAACATAAGCTAAAGAGAATTGAAAGGATTCGACTATATTGGTTGTAAACCTGCTTCCGAAAATATAATCATCCTTCCACCAATTCTCGCTCAGTTCTAGCTTCTGGTAAGCGGGCACATTTGCACCGTAAAAAACGGAAAGCTTATAAGGTTTGTATTTGAGATCTACATTTGCCCCGTCGAAGGTTCCCCCAGCAGCTTTGGTTATTATAGGCTGCCTGCCAATCCTAACCGTACCGATATCAAAAATATTTCTTGCTTCAAAATAGAGATTATAGAATCTTAATCTCGGATCATCCTTTAATTTTCTTGAGAAATCAGTTTCAAGATTCAAATAAGATCTTATTGAAAAGTCGGATTGATTTAAATTCAAGCTGAGCATTTGAAAGCCCCGTAAATATTTGTTGGAGCTGTCCAGGGAATCAAATCTTTCAAATGTATAAATGCTCGAGCTGAATCTCCCGTTAATATTTTGAGAAAAGGAAAATGATGAAAAAATAAAACACAATAATGCGGCGCAAATGTTTTTTTTCATACTATAAAATAATAATCGCCCTAATCAGCTTTGAACCGGGATTTTACTGCTTAGCTTCAGGGATCGTGTGTTTTACTTTATCCCACATCTTAGCAAACTCAAACGCTTTAAAAGTAGGAGATTCTGAGTTATGGCAGCTTTTACAGAAAGCTTCAATATCTTCATGCATTATTAGTCCGTTCTTTACGGCAAGAGCTTTATCTTTCATTACTTTTAAGTTTTTGTAATTTGATCCCGGTCCATGGCATGTTTCACACTGGACACCGTCATTTACATCAAACTTTTCGCCAATTAATGATTTGTCGGTATCATAACCGGTGGCATGGCATTTTAAACACTCTTTAGTTTCAGCAGCAGGAGTAGAGAACCCTTTATCCTTTGCAATTTTATTCGCTTCTTCGGTTTTAAGGGTCTTCATCGCACTTGAATG
>DATKLQ010000083.1:0-10027 GCA_035542335.1 Ignavibacteriaceae bacterium
TAATAAAATGAATTAAATCGCCTTTTTCGAAATTCACTTCAAGCTTTGCTTCTTCTATTTTTCTGAAATCCATGAGCTGATTAATTAATCTTAGAAGCCTGCTTGCATTACGCTTAATTAAGTCGACTTGTATTTTTTGCGATTCTTCTTTAACGCTCTTTAATAGTTTTTCAACCGGACCGACAATAAGAGTTAATGGAGTCCTGAATTCGTGTGATACATTGGAGAAGAAATGCATTTTCAATGTATCCATCTCCTGAAGCTTTTTTATCTCGAGTTTTTCAACCTCGAGTTTATTCTTAATTTCAGCTTCATGCAGTATTAATTTTCTGAATAGATAGAGCAAAAGCAGTATAATTAATACATAAAAAGCATACGCCCATCCCGACCTCCATAACGGAGGATGAACAATTATTTTTAAAGATGCTCCCTCGGTATTCCATACATCATCATTGTTTGAGGCAATTACCCTGAATGTATACTCTCCGGGGCTGAGATTTGTGTAGGTTACCTCGTGCTGGTACCCGGCTGAAATCCAATCGTCCCGGAAACCGTCAAGCTTGTATTTATATTGATTCTTTTCCAGGTTCTGATAATTTAAAGCAACAAATTCAATGGTAATGACATTCTGGTAATAAGCAAGCTCGATTTCTTTACAATAAGTAATTTGCTGCGGAATTGAAAATTCATCGGTTTGAGTGTCGCCTGCTATCGGGACAGATTTATTAAACAATTTGAAATCGGTTATATATACAGGCGGTTTATAATAATTTGTCCTTATGCTGTCGGGATGAAATCGGTTTAACCCGCCTTTCCCAGCAAAATACATTTCTCCGGCTGATGTTTTAAATGAGGCGGCAATATTATCGGTAATAAGTCCGTCCAAAGTTGTAAAGCTTCTGAATTTTTCTTTTTCAGGGGAAAATCTCGATAATCCTTTACCTGTGCCGATCCAAAGATTATAATGATCATCTTCAAGTATTTCGGTAATATAATTGCTTGACAGACCATCCTTTACGAAATATTTTCTGATTGCATCATTTTTTTTATTAATTCTATTGAGTCCGTCAATTGTTCCTACCCAGGTATTTTCTTTTGAATCGATATAAATTATCTGTGCAATATTGTTACTTAAATTGTATCCTTCTTCACTGCCCGGGAGATAGTTTTTTACGGCAGAGGTATTCTCCGAAACAACAGAAACACCTGCTACATTTCCTACCCAAACATTATCTTCTTTGTCGACAACCGACGTAAATGTCCAGTCTCTAAGGATTGAATTAGAGGGCCTATTGATATCATTCCTGTAATGAATAAACTTGCCGGATTTGGGAATGAATTTATCAAGACCGCCGCCGTGCACTGCCAGCCAAAGATTCCCTTTGCTGTCCTCATCAATAAACCTTATATCGTTACCTGAAATAGTTTCAATATCATTATCATTATGAATGTAAGATGTGAATGATTTGGTGGATTCATTATATTTTTTTAAACCGTCAAGATATTTTCCAATCCAGATTGTCCCGTCGCTGCTTTCAAAAATATACATCACGGGGCCGGGTCCCAATCCGGCCGACTTATCTCCTTTGATAAAAAATTTCGGCTTTATTCCCTTTACATCAAGTATATCGATTCCGCCGTTTTCAAATCCTACCCAGATTCTTTTTTTTGAATCTTCGATTACGGCATTAATTAAATTACTTGTAAGCCCTTGCTGCGAGCCGGGGTTTTTATACCAACTGTAAAAAGGATTATTGAGTATTGCGAAATTCAAATCTCCCTGCTTACTTGTAATCCAAATATTATTCTGCCTGTCCTGGAAAATGCCTGATAAAGAATTTGAAGATAAACTATAAGGATCGAAATCGTTAAATTTAAATTCAGTTTTGTTATTACCGCTGATCAAAACTAGTCCGCCCCCTTCAGGGTTATACCAATATCTGTTGTTTTTATCTTTGAAGAAAAAATTTATATACTGGCTGCTTTCTTTTAGATATGGATGAGCTTTCCCGGTTATTTTATCGAATATCCAGATTCCTTTTGTCCATGTACTTATCCAGATAATATTTTTATCAATAACAAGTGAATTAACCGAAAAATCAGCTGCCTGATGAGAGGCAACGTCAAACAGCTTGTAATGAATAAATGACTTTTTTGTTGTATTAAAGGCAGATAAAAATCCGGAAGCATACGTAATCCATAATATATCGTTGTCTTGAGCGATGAAATTAATGGAGTTGTCTGCAATAGTTCTTGAGTTCGGTTTCTGACCGGAGGGGATGGTGTACCTTATAAAACCTTTTATTTTCGGATCGAATTGATGCAGGCCGAGTGTGGTTCCTATCCATAATTTTTTATTTTTGTCTTCGGCAATGGTACTTATTTCGCCTGTTAAAAGCGCTGCCGGATTATTTGCATCGTAATTATAAGTAAAGAAATTATCCTTTTCTTTATTATACCTGCTCAATCCTCCGCTGTATGTACCAACCCAAAGCTCCCCGTTGCTGTCACAATATAAGCAGGTAATTATATTGCTCTTAAGTGATGTATTTGATTTCGGATCGCTCCTGTAAATTTTAAATGATCTTCCGTCAAACCTGTTCAGCCCTTCCCCTGTGCCAATCCATATAAATCCTTGATTATCCTGAACTACACAGCTCTGACTATTCGAAGACAATCCCATTCCTGTTGAATATTTCACAAATTTAAGGTTGCTGATAAATGTCTGGGAATGTATGGAATCAAATAAAAGAATAAAGATTCCTAGAAGGATTGAGATTTTGGGCAGTAATCTCATAATGCCATCGTTTCTATTTATTGAACATTTTAAGATAAGAATATTTGGAAATATTATAAAAGCTAAAATCGATCAAATATACTTTTTTTTTATTGTTTAAGAATTTCAACAGATAGAAGAATAATTATTGATTTTGGGACATTATTTAAAAACTTTGGAACAATACAGAAACCTCATATTGAATGACATTCGTTAAATTTTCTTCCTGAAAATCCTTTATTGCTATGCTTATTTCCAACATAGAATTCTTTTTTTAGAAATCAAAGTATTAGTCCTTTAACTCAGCGGAGAAGGGTATGAAAAAAATGAGACAGTTTTTTTTAGCTTTAGTGCTGATAAATATCTTATCCATATCAAATGTCTTTCCTGGTGAAACCGGTAAAATAGCAGGTGTAATTACTGATAAAGCCAATGGTGAACCCCTTGCAGGAGCATCTGTTATCATTAGCGGTACCCAGCTTGGAGCAGCGTCAGACATTAACGGTTATTTTACCATTCTTTATGTCCCACCGGGTGAATACAAAATTGAGGTTTCATACCTCGGCTATAGAAAAACAGTTATTGAAAATATACGTGTTTATATTGACCAAACCGCCCGGATTGACGTTGCGCTTGAACCTCAGACAATTAACCTGACTGAACTTGTTATTGTAGCCGAAAGAAAAGTCATTAAAAAAGATGTTGCAACCAGCGTAGTCGAAGTTTCTTCAGATGAAATTAAAGACCTGCCGGTAGTAAATGTAACAGATGTTGTTGGTCTCCAAGCCGGTATCAGAAATTTCAATATCCGCGGCGGCGGAAGTGATAAAATACTCTTTATGCTGAACGGAGTTACACTCAGAGATCCGAGAAATAATGAAGCATTAACCAAAGTGGCACTGAGTTCGGTTAAAGAGATCTCCGTTGAAAGAGGCGGCTTTAATGCTGAATACGGCCAGGTTCAGAATGGTATTGTAAATGTTGTTACAAATGAAGGAAATGAAAAAACATATTCGGGTAATTTTCAGTTCAGGTACAGCCCGCCTCATAGAAAATACTGGAATGGAACTCCGGATATAAAAGATATTTCCGATCCGATGTCTTACGTGCTTCGCCCTTTCTTCGATGATGCAGTTGCCTGGACAGGTACTGAAAGCGGAGCCTGGGATGAATATACGCGCAAACAATATCCCGTTTTTGCAGGTTGGAATGAAATATCCAGACTGCTTTGCACCGATAATGATCCCAATAATGATTTAACTCCTTTAGGTGCACAAAGAGTTTTTGAATATGAGATCAGAAAAAAACAGCCGAATAACCAGCCGGATTTTGATATTGATGCCGGGTTCGGCGGTCCGGTACCTTTCGTAAGCGAGAAGCTTGGAAACTTAAGATTTTTTGCTTCTTATATAGGTACCCGTTATATGCTTATTTGGCCTCTTTCGCGGCCGGACTATAGGGAGTATACCGGCACGTTGCAGCTGAATTCTGATATTACCGAGTCTATGCGCATCCGGTTATCAACTCTGTTTAGTAAACGTTTTGCACAACGCGGCAACTGGGACGGAACGGGATACTATTCTTACATTACCTGGCCGGATCAGGTTGCGGGTAATGTCGCTAATGTTGGCGATATTTATAGTTTAAGCGGGTTATTCGGGGACGCTGTTTTTTCTCCTTCGGAAATAACCGATCGATCTTTTGCGGGTAAGTTTACTCATACTCTTAGTTCGAAAGCCTTTTATGAAGTATCAGTAGAACATTTTTCGGTCAATTATAAAGTTGAACCTTCTCCTCTAAGAGACACCACGCGTAATGTTGAAGTTATTCCCGGATTTTTTGAAGACAGCAATCCTTTTGGATATTGGCCCTATGATTCGCAAGGGCTGGGCGTAATACTTAAGGGCGGCGGATCTATGTCAAGCGCACGCGATCATAGCACCGTAAATACAACTTCATTAAAAGCTGATTTTACGAGCCAGCTGAATTTTCAGAACCTTGTTAAAGCCGGAATTGAACTCAACTATAATGACCTGGATTTAAATTACGGAACAATGGGTTGGGGTCAGAACAGTGAAGATGCATACAGTACTAGGACCCAAATGAGAGTATTTCCAATCAGAGCCTCGGCATATTTACAAGACAAACTTGAAACACAGGAATTTATTTTAAATGCTGGTTTGCGGCTCGATTACAGTAATTCAAACACCAATTGGTACGATGTAGATCCCTTTAACGGCCTGTTTTTCACATCTGAATATAATAATAGTCTGGTTTTTCCAAAGATAAAAAGTAATCCTCAATGGCAGGTAAGTCCTCGCCTTGGAATTGCGCATCCTATAACCGAAAACGCAAAGCTGTTCTTCAACTATGGTCACTTTAAACAGGTTCCGAATTATGAAAATATGTTTAGAGTTGCCCGGAATTATGATAGGTATATTACCAGCATTGGAAATCCAAACATGGTTCTTTCGAAAACAATTTCGTATGAACTAGGATTTGACTATTCAATTGATAATGAGCTTTTACTGCAGTTGGCAGCTTATTATAATGACGTATCGGACCAGCAGACTTATGTGACATATAAATCTCCGAATTTAAGCATTAATTACAGTAATACTTCGGCAAACAACTATTCGGATACCCGCGGGTTTGAACTTACAGTCCGGAAAAGTACCGGTACATGGTGGTCAGGGTTCGCTAATTATACATACCAGGTAACCACCTCAGGCCATTTTGGAAGCGAGGAACAATATGACAATCCTGCTGAACAAAAAAGATATGACGATCAAACTGTAAAGCTATACCAGGACAGGCCTATTCCTCAGCCGTATGCTAGAGTAAATGTTTCTTTTTTTACACCGAAGGATTTTGGACCGGAATACTTTGGGCACCATATATTAGGCGGATTTATGTTAAATACCCTGTTTGACTGGCAGGATGGGTATTGGACCACCTGGAATCCAAAAGGCCGCTTAGGAATTAGATATAATGTACAGTCGGTTGATTATTATAATCTGGATATGCGTGTCTCTAAGAGAATAGATGTCGGAAAATTCAGTATTGATCTTTTTGCCGATATCAGCAATGTGCTTAACACAAAACGGCTTTGGGGCGCAGATGATCAGACATATCTGGCGTCGCTGCATCTTCCAAAAAGCGATGTATACGATAACATTCCTGGTGATGATAAGGTTGGTGATTACAGGAAACCCGGAGTTGAATTCCAGCCTATTGAATATCAAAATCAAATCGATCCTACAAAAGAAGGTAAAGAGCGTCCTATTTATTATGAAGGCTCCACAGGTAAATATTATGAATATAAAAATCAGCAGTGGAGCGAAGTTGATAAAGCAAGGATGGATAAAATATTGGAAGATAAAGCTTATATAGATATGCCTAATCCTTCAACCTTCTGGTTTCTTAATCCCCGTAATATCTATTTCGGCATAAGATTATCTTTCAACATTTTCGATTAGAATCAGGAGTTTAAATGAAAAATATAAAAATAAGTTGTAAGCAGTTTCTATCAATAATTCTTAGCCTTGTATTCTTGTGTGCTGTCCAAGCAAACGCACAAAAAATAAAATGGCTTCATGTAACGGATTTGCAGTCGCCGATAAGTGAAACTGGCGCTGAAGTTGAGTCCCAATTTCCAAGCATGCAGAATTCAAATCATTTCTCATGGCCTGCTGAATACGGGCTCGAGCAAAATTTAATGAGAGCGCAGGGGTTTTGGATCGGCTGTAAAAACTTCGATGATCCTGTTGAAGGAAAAGTAAAAACGGTAAAAGTGATTGGTTCCGGTCCGAGAAGCGGTCCGGATCGTGTCAATCAGATTTTCCCTGTTGAATTAAAATTAATAGCTAAAAGAAACCATCCCTCTGTCTTTGTCGATAATAATTCTGCCACCGTTAATGATACGTATGATAATCCCGATGAGGTTGATCCCAGCCTGCCATGCGACAGAATGGTTTTGGTGAAATATCATACTTCAATAGGTGTTACAGTTACAAAAAAAGTTATGGTATTCGACAGTCCAAATGACGGCAATTATTATATACAGGATTATGTATTTAAAAATACCGGCATTTATAATGCAGATGGTAAAATAAAAGTGCAAACTCTTCAGGATGTTTATTTCTACTGGGTATACAGATGGGCTTTTGCCGGTGAAAGTGTCAGCGGGTATGGTTCTACATGGGGCGCATTTGCATCAGCTTGGGGAAACAGCACGTTAAACCATAGCTTCGGAAGCAATCCTTCCGCACCCGAATTCAACGATCCAAATTCACCGCTATACCAGTTGAGAGGCTACTATTCATATTATAGCCCCTCCAAAGACCGGGCTGTCAGCTACGATGAGGATTGGGGCTGCCCCAATGAAGACGAAGACGGAAGGCTTGGCTCACCGCAATACGGCGGTTGTGTCACACTTCACGCGGATAAAACCGCTACGGATAAATCAGACGATATATATCAGCCGAAAACAACATGGTTCATCGGTTCGGATATAAATGCTATGCAGGCAACTGCCAGTCAGTATGATGAAATTTTTATGAATGATCGTTACACAATTATGAGTGAGGGGCATCCTGATAAACCGCATGATGAATATGTCGGTGATAATTATGCTATTGATTATGCTGATCCAAGGAGACAAGCCGGAGGAGGTACAAGCCAAGGCCAAGGCTACGGGCCGTATACTCTTGCGCCCGGAGACAGCATTCATATTGTATTTGGAATGGGAGTTTCAGGCCTCTCACGAGAAAAGAATCTTGAGGTTGGTAAGAATTGGCTGCAATGGTACAAGAATACCGGGCAGCCGGAATTAATAAAACCGGACGGCTCAACTACTACTGACTATAATCTTTACAAACGCGAGTGGGTTCAAACCGGAAAAGATTCTATTCTAAAAACACTCCGCAATGCTTTAAATAACTTCAAGAGCAATTATTCTTTACCGATGCCGCCGCCTCCGCCGACAAATTTCGATGTCAATTCAGGCGGAAATAAAATAATCTTGTCTTGGTCAAAAAATGCGGAAAGCTCGCCTCATTTCGGAGGCTACATAGTTTACCGCGCAACCGGGAACGTTCTTGATCCGTTGACACATTATGAAAAAATATGGGAATGCGGCAACTCGGATTTAACGAACAGCTATGAAGACAGAACTCCGCACAGAGGCTTTGATTATTACTATGCTGTTCAAAGCAAAGATGACGGAACACAGAATGAAGTTGAACCCGGTGTTCCGCTTTACAGCAGCCTGGTATGGACAATTACTTCGGTACCTGCAACATTACAGCGTGAAGCAATTCCCGAAGGTCCGCTGCCCTTCGATTTTACTACTTTTAAATGGAAACGAATTAATCCCAAAGGAGAATGGAGCGCGGACTCAACTTATTGGAACAAAGAAAATGAAAGCGATGCGGTAACCTATTTTGGTACTACTTATGTCTGTATAGTTGACAGCATTCTGAAAAAAACCGCTCATTTTACAGACTCACTTGAAGTGTGGAAACAGGTTTCTTACATAGGTCAATGGGCTTCAGGCAAAGAATATAAAGCTTACAACTCGGTTACATTAAACGGAGTGGATTATTACACACCTTACTCTATTTCCGCCGGTCAGGGTTTGGAGCTGGTCCGGGTTGTCCCCAATCCATATGATAAACGTTCACGCTTATTCCAATTCGGTGAAAACTCCCAGTATGACAGGATTACATTTTACGGACTGCCGGCGGAATGCAAGCTCATGATTTTTACTGAACGCGGCGATATGATATGGGAGAAAGATCATACATCCGGAACTGGCGATGAACTGTGGGATTCAAAGACTTCTTCCGGGCAGATTATTGCGAGCGGTATTTACCTTCTGTATGTGCAGACTCCAAAGGGAGAAAGTGTAATCCGCAAATTTGTTATAATCAGATAAGGAGGCACCAATGAAAAAGTTATCGGCAGTTTTATTTTCAACATTACTTTTGGCAGGCTCTTTATCTGATGATATTGTTGCGCAAAACAAGAAGCTTGCACAAACCGGATTTCAGTTCTTAAGCGTAGTTTCAGATGCGCGCGGTGCTGCAATGGCAGAAGCAATGACCAGCCTTCAAACCGGTTCATCTGCTTTATTCTTTAATCCCGCAGGTATGGCCGAAATGTCTTCTTTTTTCGATGTGTCGGGAAGTATCAATAAATGGATCGGAGACATCAATCATACCACTTTCAGCTTAGCAATTAATCCTTTTCAGGGAGAATACGGTGTGCTCGGGTTTTCTGCTCAGCTGGTCGATTATGGCGACTTCTATGGAACCGTAGTTAACAGGGCAAGCCCCCAGGGCTATGATGACACTGGGATCTTCAGCCTCAATTCGATTGCAATAGGAGTCGGATATGCAAAGCAGATATCCGACAGGTTCAGCATTGGAGGACAAGTAAAATGGATTCAGCAGGATTTAGGAGAAAGTATAATCCCTATAAATATTAGAGTAAATCCTGTTAATGAAAATACCAGGATTGCCGATACGGCAACTACAAGCAATAAGATGTCGCCGCTGGTTTTTGATTTCGGAACACAATTCCATACAGGAATAAAAAGCCTTGTCTTTGGTATGTCCGTTAGAAATTTCTCTAAAGAAGTAAAATATGTCGATGAAGGTATTCAGGCGCCTATGGTCTTTACGCTCGGTATTTCGATGAATGTAATGGATCTGGTAGATGAGCTTCCGCTTGATCAATCGCTTTTTATTAGTATGGATGCAAGTCATTACCGTGATCATCCAGAGCAAATTAAAATCGGCCTTGACTATAAAATAATGGGCATGTTTTCTTTACGCGGAGGTTATATATCCAGTAACGACCAGAACGACTTCACGTATGGACTTGGGGTAACCAAGTTCGGATTCAGCTTTGATTATTCCTATACTCCATTCGGGGTATTTAATAACGTGCAGCGTTTCACGTTTCGTTTTGCATTATGAAAAGAGCAATGGTAAAATAATCCATTGGCTACCGGGTACAAAAAGTCTTAAGGAGATAAAAATTATGTCCCGCAAATTATTAATATTTGCTGTTATCTTAGCTATAGTTTTAGTTTTCTTTTTACTGATCAGCGGCTGCAAAATTGATGTGGCAGATCCTGTATGGGAAAGGCCATTTACTAATCCGTCAACACCTAAAATAACAGAGGTTATTCCGGCTCAGGCAATAGCAGGTGTAAATATAATTACTATTATCGGAGAGAATTTT
>DATKLQ010000084.1:0-2201 GCA_035542335.1 Ignavibacteriaceae bacterium
TCAGACTTCACTTTACTACACCGGGAAAATATTAAATGGTACTTTGTACGGAGATCTTTATGTTGCAGGCGGGCTCGATCCTGACTTTACAACAGGCGATCTGGATTCACTTATTTCGATTATTTCATTATTAAAAATAAACGAAATAACTGGGAAAATTATTGGTGATGTCTCCGTAAAAGATTCTTTGTTTTGGGGAAAAGGATGGATGTGGGATGATGATCCTTCCGCAGATGCACCATATTTATCTGCTTTGAATATAAATAAAAATTGTATCAAAGTTCTAATCAAAGGGAAAAAAACGGATGACCATGCCGAAATAATTCTTCAGCCGCCGACCGGCTATGTAACTACCATAAACACCTGTACCGTTATACCGGCATATGAAAAAGATTCGGTTACAATTGACAGGGATTGGATAAACAGAAAAAATACCCTGCTCATTAAAGGAACGGTAAAAAAAACATTGGAGCCGGATACAGTGTCTGCGGAAAAGATCTTAAATCTTTTTGAACCGGAGAAATATTTTTTAACCTTACTTAGAGAAAGGCTTGACGCAAAAAAAATCTCAGGCAAAAAAGATATTGCATTAAATAAAATACCCCGTTACGCTGTCCGTATTTTTACCTTTGAAAGAACTATCGATTCGGTGATTGTTAATATGAACAAAATCAGCGACAACTTGAGTGCTGAAATGCTTTTGTATGCACTAGGAGGAAAGGATACTGTTAAACCTGCATCCGAAGAAGCCGGCCTTAAGCTTGTCGACAGCCTGATAGCTTTATCCGGATTTAACCCCGGTAATTATAAACTTGCGGATGGGTCCGGAGTTTCGAGGTATAACCTGGTATCTGCAGAATTGCTGCTGGGTATTTTAAAATTTATATACGGGCACCCGGAGATTTTTAATCTAATCTACAAATCCTTCCCGGCTGCCGGAGTAGATGGTACATTAAAGACCAGAATGATCAGTACGGCGGCGGAAAATAATGTCCATGCCAAAACCGGAGAATTGAACGGCGTAAATGCCTTGTCGGGCTATTTAAATTCTGCCGGAGGTGATTTGATTGCATTCTCCATCCTTATTCAGAATTATACAGGACCTTCTGCTCAGGCACAATTCTTCATTGATGAAATTTGCCGAATTTTAACTAAAGAATATTAGAATTTAAAATTGAAGATATGAATAAAGAATTAGCAATTATACATGATGAAAGGTGCCTGCTTCACAAGTCTTCATTTTCACATCCGGAAAACCCGAGCAGGATTATCTCAATTACAGATTATTTAAAAAAGATAAAGTTATGGGATGAAACAAAAATCTATCAATCTGAAGAAGCCTCCAGAGAAGATATCTTGCTTGTCCATACAAAGAATCATTACAATTTTGTAAGGAATGCAATTAATTCAGGGAAGGAAATGCTTGATCCGGACACGTATGCCGTGAAAGATTCGTGGATGGCAGCGCACCTGGCAGCAGGAGCAGCTAAAATGGGAGTAGACTTAGTAATGAATCAATCTCATAAATATATTTTTTCATTAATGCGTCCTCCGGGTCATCATGCGGAGTCCGGGATGCCGATGGGTTTTTGTATCTTCAACAACGCGGCAGTTGCGGCCCGATATGCAATCGATAAATATAAAATTGAGAAGACTGCAGTTATCGACTGGGATGTGCATCACGGTAACGGTACCCAGGAAATTTTTTATGATTCGTCCAATGTTTTTTATATAAGCCTCCACCAGTTTCCGTTGTATCCCGGTACAGGAAAGGCAAACGAACGAGGAATTGGAGAGGGGGAAGGGTACACGCTGAATTTCCCTCTGCCTGCCGGAACAAAAGGAGATGTTTATTTAAAAATATTCGAGGAAAAAATTATTTTCGAGCTGGAAAAATTTAATCCGCAGTTAATATTTATATCGGCAGGATTCGATGCTCATAAAGACGATCCGATCGCGAACATGAATCTCGAAGAAAAGGATTTTTCCTTAATGACTAAAATTATAAAGGAATTTTCCGAACGTGATAAGAGCAAATCAATACCTGTAATTTCCCTGCTTGAGGGAGGATATAATCTATCCGCACTTTCACGGTCTGTTTATGAACACCTGCTGGCCTTTATTTCTTAATTATCAGGAGTTAAATGAAACCTAATTTGAAAGAAAATTTGCCTGATAATTTTTCAATTGAATTGAACAGT
>DATKLQ010000085.1:0-5061 GCA_035542335.1 Ignavibacteriaceae bacterium
TTGATTCGTTTTTCATTCTTTAATTTATTTTTTGATTTTCATATTCTTATCCATTTACTTTTTGTTTTAATGACTTTGCGGATTTTAGAGAAATTGATTTTAACGTTCACAGCGGGGAAGTTTACTTTTCCGGGCATGGTATGCGATGCACAATCTGCATTCGCCGTGAATAGTGCAATCCTTTGGACAGGGACATTCGGAAAATCCGCGCTCCTGGGGAGAAAGAAGTGCCGTGCCCGGAACTAGATTGAGATGAAGCAACGCGATAGTTAGCTTTTTATTACTTCTGCCTGAATTATTATGTCGGGACATTTCAATTTCCGAAAATAGAAGAGAGCATGGCTAACTAAAAACCCTTAAATAAATTTCAAATATTTTCTTTAGTATTTGAATCTGCAGCATCTTTTTTAACCTGCTTTGATAAAATACCTGATATCAATAATAAAATTGCAAAAATTATTGAGCCAACTATTACAGTCAAAATTTTTGTTAATAGAAGTATTGAAAGAATTAAACACAGCGACAGAAATAATGAGCCTATCATTTTATTTCCCATAATTATACTTTCATATTAAGTTAGTTTTATGCAAAAATATATTTAAAAAAATTGAAAATCCCCTCAGCTCCGGTGCTTTGATTTTATGAATTAAAATTAGCTCATGAGAAGTAACCTTGTCCCTGAACCACTCTGAAGAGATGCAATTAAATAGAGCCGGCGGGATTTCATATTATTTGTCTTACTCTATAAGCCTTTCTGTTTTAAAAACTGCATTTTCTTTGTTTGAGTAAAATTGCTTCCTGCCTGAAGTTTATAAAAATAAATTCCGCTTGGTAGACTGTTTCCATTAAACTGAATTTTATACTCTCCTGCCGGTTTTTCCCCATTAACTAAAGCTGCCGATTCTTTCCGAGTATGTCGAAGACTTTTAAACTGATAGGGAACTCATTTTTATTTTCTGAAAGCAGGAGGCCCGTTGAAACAAAGAAGCTGATACTCCTTCGCTAAATTGGGCTGCTGTAAATCAAGATGCAAAAAAGTAATCCTGCCGATTTAATCACTTATAGCTCATTTCCTCCAGGTAAAATGAAGGCGAATCGTGTAAAAGTTTTACACTTTGAGTCGAAAAATTTTTCGTTTCTCCGGGTTCCAGCTTGTCTATTCTTGCTTCAGCCGGTTTTGTATCGAATTTATATCTTAATATAATATTTGTAACAGGTTTATCACTTACATTTTTAACTGTACCCTCTATAGTTCCGGATTTAGCTGAGGATAATGCAGGTGCATTTATATTATCAGAGTAACTTGTAGAGATGGATTTGTCGGCTTTAATATCTAATACTTTTTCTTTCTTAATGAAATTATCATATACGAAATAACCTGCCGCACAAATCAGGATTAATAATAAAAACTTTTTCATTTGCATCTCCTTTAATTCTTTTTGCTCTTTCCTTTCAAAATCTTAGCCAGTTTGTTTTCTGCAAAACAGTCGAAAAATGAATTTTTAGGGAGGACTAAATATGCTAATAAGAATTTCTTGCTTAATTATTCTTTTATCAGAACTCTTGCCGTGAATTCAGGGGTGAATAAGGCTAACGTGCCGGTATGCACTTACCCGCTATTTGGGCAGCTAGGAATGTCTGCTCTACTTTCCGGCTTTCAAAATATAATTCTGTATATAACTGCTCATTTGCAGAAGTTTTAGTTCTTCAAATTGATTTGCGAGCAGCTGAATGCCGATAGGCAGCCCTTCCGAACTTTTTGCAGCGGGAATGCTTATGCCCGGAATACCTCCCAAGTTTGCTGATGTGGTGTAGATATCGCTCAAATACATTTCAAGCGGATCGCTCGATTTCTCTCCTAATTTGAAAGCAGTAGTCGGCGTGGTGGGGGTCAATATTAAATCAACTTCTTTAAATGCGTTATCAAAATCCTGTTTAATTAATCTTCTTACTTTCTGTGCTTTCCTGTAGTATGCATCGTAATAACCTGCAGACAAAACATAAGTGCCGAGCATTATTCTTCTTTTTACTTCGGTGCCGAAGCCTTCCGTTCTGGATGACTTGTACATTTCCAGGAGAGTTCTTCCGT
Organism: Ignavibacteriaceae bacterium; assembly: GCA_035542335.1. Classification (GTDB taxonomy): domain Bacteria; phylum Bacteroidota; class Ignavibacteria; order Ignavibacteriales; family Ignavibacteriaceae; genus DATKLQ01. The sequence continues at coordinate 2,090 of DATKLQ010000085.1, forward strand.
CAGCGGATCTATATCCGTAGCGTGCACCATCGTACCTTGCTAAATTTGAGGAAGCTTCGGCAGTCGTAAGGATATAATAAGCAGCAATTGTGTATTCTGTATGAGGGAGGTGAATCTCCTTTACGGTAAATCCATCCGATTTCAGTTTTTCAAGAAGATCCTCAGCAGCATGTTTGATCTCGGTTGAAAGTCCTTCTAAAAAATATTCTTTCGCAACTCCGATTAGAGGCTTTTTCCCATTGAAGTTTAAACTGCCGGGGAAATCCGGTACAGGCAAATCAGCCGAAGTAGAATCCATTTGATCCTTTCCCGAAATTACCTGGAGGATAGCCGCCGCATCTTCAATATTTGTTGTGAAGGGTCCTATGGAATCGAATGAAGAGGCGAATGCGGTTAAACCGTAACGGGAAACCCTGCCATAGGTGGGCTTTAGTCCATACACTCCGCAGAAAGCGGCGGGCTGACGGATTGAACCGCCCGTATCCGTCCCTAAAGACGCATCGCATAATCCGGCAGCGGCAGCGGCAGCCGAACCGCCGCTGGATCCACCTGGGACTCTTTCGGTATCTGCCGGATTTAAAACCGGACCGAATGCCGAATTTTCCGTCGATGAACCCATTGCAAATTCATCGCAGTTCGTTCTTCCTGTTATTATTGCGTCTTCATCAATTAACTTCTGAACGGCTGTAGATGTATATATTGCATTGAAGTCTTTGAGGATCTTAGATGAGCATGTATTCGGTTTCCCCTTCATCGAAAGAATATCTTTAACCGCAATTACCATTCCGGCTAATTTTCCGTACTTGCCGGATTTAATTTTTTTCTCAATTATTTCGGCCTGTTTTCTTGCATCTTCTTCAAATACAAAATTGAATGCATTAAGATGCTTGTTCTCTTTTATCCTTGTTAAAAAATAATTGACATTCTCGGGCAGCGAGAGGCTTCCATCTCTTATCTTTTCAATTTTATCCCGGGAATTTTTATAATGCAGCACTTTGATGCAGATAAATTAAAAAATAATTAATTTCGGAAATTGGTATTTGAAAGCCGTTCTCCTTCCGCCTTGAATCGCCCGTCTTGACTCGGCCCTGTCTCGACTTGGTCGAGCCAAGGCGGACAAGCCGAGGTAGGCCGAAGGCGAAACACGTTAGGGAAGGGTTTGGGATGAGGCCTTATTTTTTTTCCTTATTCTCGATTTGATCGGTAGTTTTTATTTCATCCTGGACATCTCTGAGTCCCTTCTTGAACTCAGCCATACCTTTACCGATTCCTCTGGCAAGTTCCGGGATTTTCTTCGCACCGAATAAAATTAAAATAACTAAAAGAATCAGGATTATTTCACCGGCACCTAAATTACCAAACATAATTACACCTCAATGTTAAAATTTTTTTTATCCGGCAAGAGTGGTTACGGCTTTTGCCCGGATTATTTGATTAGCTAATGAACTGAAAATTAATCTGCCGTCGGTTTTTCCAAGCACTGCATCGCAGCACCTTTCGGGGTGAGGCATCATTCCAAGTACATTTCCTTCTTTGTTTATAATTCCTGCTATGTTCATCAATGACCCGTTTGCATTGAACTCTTCATTTATTATTCCGTCCGGTGAACAATATTTAAACACAACCTGGTTGTTATCAATTAAAGATCTTAGAGTTTCCTCATCGGCGAAATAATTCCCGTCGCCGTGAGCAATCGGAACTTTTATGATGGTGTCATCCTCTATTTCTCTTGTAAATGAGGTATCCCTGTTTACGGGGGATAAATAAATATCTTTGCAGATAAATTTTAAGGACTTATTCCTCAGCATTACACCCGGGAGAAGCCCAGCTTCAAGAAGTATCTGAAACCCGTTGCAGATCCCCATCACATAGCCGCCGTCCTTAGCAAAATTGATTACAGAGTTCATAATGGGCGAAAACCGGGCAATTGCGCCCGTTCTTAAATAGTCTCCGTAAGAAAAGCCGCCGGGAAGAATAACGGCATCGCATCCCTTTAAATCGGTCTCTTTATGCCATAAAAATGTAACATCAAATCCGAGGATTTTCCTTAATGAATAATAGGCGTCGTAATCGCAGTTTGAACCGGGGAAAATTACTACTCCGAATCTCGGTTTCATTTTGCCTCCCGTCCGCTGCCTGAATGAGGGACTGGCTCTAACGAAAACTCATAATCTTCCATAATTGGATTGGAAAGAAGCTTATTGCAGTATTCATTTACCTCTTTTTCCGCAGAAGCCTTGCTTTCGGTATCCACAGTGAACTCAATATATTTGCCGATCCTGGTATCGTTAATATTCTTTATCCCGAGGTGTTCGGCGCCTTTTTCAACCGCTTTCCCCTGGGGATCTAAAATTGAAGGCCTTCTCTTAATAATAACTTTTACTTTAAACAATTTCAGCTCTTATTTTTTTTTGAAATCAGATAGTAAAGATGCCTAAAAATACCAAATACTATTATGAAAATAAAGATAAGGAATAGAGCCTTCCCTCGTGTTATTATTATAAGAATTATTCCTGCAGCGGCAAAAAGATGATGAAACGGTTTTTGCTTTATGGATTTCAGGGAAAACTTGGGAATAGTGTCATATCTTACCCTGCTTACCATCAAGAAAGATAAAACAATAACCAGCGGAATAATTAAATTTGAATAAGGAGATATATAACCGTTATTATTTGAATAATATGTTATTGTGAATGCGGCTATAGTTATTCCGGAAGAAGGGATTGGCAAACCAACGAAGAATTTTTTATCAAAACCGACAAGCTGCACATTAAACCTTGCCAGCCTGAATCCGCCGGCAATCATTAATAAGGAGGAAAGAATAACTCCCCATGTTTCATAATGATAGAGATAAGAGGAATAAATCAAAAATGCCGGTGCGGCGCCGAAAGAGATTACATCTGAAAGGGAATCAAGCTCTACGCCTAGCTCGCTGCTGGAATTCGTCAACCTTGCCAGTGTTCCGTCGAGCA
>DATKLQ010000086.1:0-10595 GCA_035542335.1 Ignavibacteriaceae bacterium
TGATCCCTATTAAAATTTTTAACGCCGTATTTCTTCGACTGTTCCTCTTCATTTTTGATCATATCGTCCAGGACATTATGCACAAGAGCATGAGGCGGAACAAATTCGTTATTCTTTACAATCTTATCAATTAATTTTTGCCGGGTAATCTCCTCAATCCTCTGCTCATAATAATTCTGAATATCTTTCTTTACTGCATCCCTGAATGAAGGAACATCCGTAACTTTTTCTTTAGTTACTTTCTTAACCAATTCATCATTTAACTCCGGCAGAATAATTTTCTTTATCTCTTTAACAACAACATTATATCTGATCGTCTCGGTTATTTTTTCATCATTGCCTTCTTTATTTTTTATAATTCTCTCATCATTAAATGAGAAAGAAAATTTATCTCCTGCTTTTTTCCCTTTTGCATTCTGAACGATTTCTTTCTGTACGGAATGATTTGAAAGATCGACATCCAGGATTTCCGGTTTAGAACCTTGAAACGGCTCCCCGTTTTCATTTACTCTCTGGAATTCTGCTTTTACTATAAAGTTGTTATCATCGCCTACAATATCAGTCTCTTCAGTTGTTCTATTTGCCTGGAGGATGTGCTCTATTTCATGCTCTACATCCTCATCATGCACTTCAAATCCCGGGACTTCAATTTCCTGCCCGGTATAGTTCTTAACCTCAAGCTCAGGCACAACCTCATACCTTACCTTAAAGTACAATTTTTCCCCGGGATTGAATTTAATATCGGTAAGCTGAGGGGTGCCTACCGGATTTATCTCCTTCTCCTTCGCGACATTCCAGAACTGAGAGTTTGCAACTTTTTCGGAAGCATCATACTCAAGGGCATCGCCGTACATTTTCTTTAACAATGCAGCCGGTGCCTTTCCTTTCCGGAACCCGGGCAGCTGGATCTTCTTTGTTTGTTTGCTGATCTCCGATTCGAGATCTTTTTTAAACTCATCATACTGAAGGGTCACTTCAATTTCTTTTTCGGATTCGTTCAATTCCTTAATATTTATTTCCAATATTGCCTCTGTTTCTTTGGGTTTATGCTTAAGCTGGCGGAGCTATTTATTGCAAAAAATTCAAAACCATAAGATTATTTTTTTTAATCTGTTTCACATACTTTCCTGATAATCCTGTAATCCTATAATCCTGGTCATAGTGCGAGAACGGGGACTCGAACCCCGACACCTTACGGTACTAGATCCTAAGTCTAGCGCGTCTGCCAAATTCCGCCATTCTCGCAGGAATTATTCTTTTTGGGTTATTTGTGTCTTAAAAATGCCTATTAAGGGTAACAATCACCTACCCTTAGGTGCCGAATTAGTGCGCAAATATAAAAGAATTCTATTTAACTATAAAGGAATGCGAATTGCTATGTCCTCAGTGTTTAAAACTATAGAATATTGATTTTAATCTTTGCATTTTAGATCGTACAATTTATTTATTTAAATAAAATTCATAAAAGCTGCTGATTGAATTGAAGTACAATTATCAAACATTATCAAAGATAGGGTTCAAAAGATACACTAATGAGGATTCATTGGGTGTATTTGAAACCGAAGAAGGACTTCTGGCTATAATTGCCGACGGCCTTGGGGGAAACCGGGCCGGTGAGGTTGCATCCAAAATGTGCGTGGAAAATATTCATAAGTTTTTTACCTCACATACAACACCGAATTTCCTGGAAAGAATAAAACTTTCCGTTGCCGAAGCAAACAGAATTATAGTTGAAGCTGCAGCCGGAAGCCCTCATCTTAATGGTATGGCAACCACAATAGAAGTGTTGTTTCTGAACGGTTCGAATGCCTATTGGGGACACGTCGGAGATTCGAGAATTTACAGCTTCTCTAATAAAAGATTATCGCAGCTGACTAAAGATCATTCTCTCATTCAAAAACTTGTCGATGACGGCTATTTAACAATTAAAGATGCGGAGAGTTATCCTAATAAGCATATAATCACAAGAGCTGTAGGAGACAGCAGTACGGTTGAAATAGATTTAAGCAAAATGAATTTATCATTAGGAATGATCGGCAGTTCGGAATATGCATTAAAATTCTTTATATGCACCGATGGAGTGACCGGAGTTGTTAATAATCCTGAACTTCAGGTGATATTGGATGAAGTCGGCTTAAAAATAATTTCCGAAAGGCTTTCCGGATTAATTGAAGAAAGAGGCGCACCGGATAATTATTCGTTTATAATCATCGACTGCAGCAGGTAAGTCAAGTTAAGGGAATGAGAAAGAGAATGAGAAAGAGAAAGATTGGTGCTTACATACTTGCTGATTTTAATAAACCTTATTTTTAGTTACCATAACTGTTATTCCGTCATCCGTCTTCCATCACCCATCAAACATATCCAGCATCCAGTATCCAGCATCCAGTATCCAGCATCCAGCATCCAGTATCGAGTATCCGTTATTAATTGCTTTTCCCTCCTCCAATTTTTAAGTTTACAATTGAATTTTATTGCTCTTGAACCTGATCTTGCCTGTCCGCCTAATCTTGGCTTTAATCGTTGAGGCGGAAACTTGAACTTAAACTTGAACTGAATGGGAGATATAGTAACTCGAAAGGCTGATTTTGGATAAGTTTGTAATTGCCGGCGGTAAGACTCTTAAAGGAGAAATTAATATAAGCGGGGCAAAGAATGCTTCGCTCGCTTTAATGCCTGCTGCAATGCTTGCGGGCGGCACTTCCATCCTTAATAATACTCCGGAACTGAATGATGTTTATACAATGATGAAGTTATTGAATTACCTCGGAGTAAAAACAGAATTCAATAATCACATTTTAAAGCTGAATGCCGGGCATATAGAAAGTCAGACTGCACCGTATGAGCACGTTAAAAAAATGAGGGCTTCAGTTTATGTATTAGGTCCGCTCCTTACACGTTTCGGGTATGCAAAAGTTTCGCTGCCGGGCGGGTGCGCATGGGGCCCCCGTCCCATTAATCTTCACCTCGAAGGCCTGAAAAAAATGGGGGCCGAAATAGATCTTACCGAAGGATATATAGTTGCAAAAGCAAAAAGATTAGTAGGGACCGGGATCTATTTTGATATCTCCTCAGTGGGGGCCACGGGAAATATCCTGATGGCGGCCGTGCTTGCAAAAGGTACTACTGTTATTAATAATGCCGCAATAGAACCTGAAATAACAAATCTTGCCGAGTTCCTGATCAAGATGGGAGCAAAGATCGAAGGATTGAATACGCCCACGCTTACGGTCGAAGGGGTAGATGAACTTAAACCTGCTGAAATCAATACTATATACGACAGAATTGAAGCGGGCACCATGTTGATTGCTGCTGCAATTACAAAAGGAAAAATAGTCTTGAAAAATATAAGCCCCAGGTTTATTAATTCAATTATATCAAAATTGGAAGACAGCGGCTGCATCTTCTCATATAACGGCGATCTTATCGCAATGGATGCAGCAAAAGATGCGATTAAGCCTGTGGATATAACAACCTCAGTTTTCCCGGGCTTTCCGACAGATATGCAGGCGCAATGGGCTGCGTATATGTCACTTGCCGACGGCGTCTCAAATGTTACCGATACAATTTACACCGATAGGTTCAAACATGTGCCTGAATTAAACCGCCTTGGCGCCGATATTCATATTACGGAGAACAGTGCAATTATAAAAGGAGTCAAAATGCTTGTAGGTGCAAAAGTAATGTCTACCGACCTTAGGGCAAGTGCGTCCCTGGTTCTTGCTGGACTAGCCGCCGAGGGTGTTACGGAAGTCCTGAGAGTTTATCACTTGGATCGGGGCTACGAGAAGCTGGAAAAAAAGCTGAGCACCTTGAGCGCCGATATTCAAAGAGTTTCTACACCTGAATTCTAACTGGTTTCGATTTTCTTTCTGCTAAAATAACTGCGGGAGAATGGCATTAACATGGCGACCGTCTACAGTCCTGATGAACAAAAAAGAAGTTTGTTCGGTAAAATATCCGAAGCGTATAACCAGCTTATCTACTATCTTATTATTCTTTTTATCTTTAATATAATCCTGCTCTTTTTGCCGCTCACAACGTACTTCAGCTTTGAATATTCACTTTGCAATTCCGTCTTGATTGTATTCCTTTCGGGAATTTTTGCCGTAAAATATCTTAGATCGGATGATCCCCTTGAATCAAAACATGAAAGAATATGGTACAACCTTTTTCCGGCTGCAGCGGCATTTATTTTAATTCCGCTTTTAATCGGAATAATTAATTCGTTGCTGAGCATAAGCTGCTCGCTGACGGAAGGACTTATGTTTTATCTTGTTATTGCGGTGCCTGCAGTAATCATCGGGTTTTCTCTCGGAATGTTATCTGCCGTCCTGTTAAAAAAATTTAATTTGATTCTGTTCCTGCTGATTTATTTTCTTCTTCTGATTTCTCCTATACTGGAAATTTATTTGAATCCCCAGGTCTATTTTTATAATCCGATAATTGCTTATTTCCCGGGCACAGTATACGACGAAGCTCTTTCAATAGATATGAAATTGATCCTATACAGGCTTTTTAACATAATTTATTTCGGGATAATTTTTATACTCGCATATAGATCTTTCTTTAAAATAGGAGGCCTGACTAAAACAGCAGTCCTTCTTTTTGTAATTCTTTTTGGGGCAGGGTTTATTTATTTTTCTCCTTCGTTAGGTTATTCTACAACCCTTATTACACTTCAGGATAAATTAAGCAAAGAAATAGAAACTCCTCATTTTTTTATCAGGTATTCTCCCGGAGCTGATGAAAAATTTATAAAATCCCTGGCCCTTCATCATGAATATTTTTATGAGGAGCTTAAAGATTATCTTAAATGTGAACCTGCTCAAAAAATCAGATCGTTTGTTTTCGCTAGCAGGGATGATAAGAAAGAGTTCATCGGCAGCGCTAATGCCGATATTGCAAAACCTTGGCTTTATCAGATTTATACGGTTTCGGAGAATTATGACGAGACCCTGAAGCATGAAATCGCCCATTGCTTTTCTGCCGAATTCGGCACGGGAATGTTTAAGCTTGCCGATAACTTTAATCCTTCTTTAATTGAGGGGATTGCTTCCGCGGCCGATCCGCTGTTTGATGAAAATTATGTCGATTATGCCGCAGCAATCGCCTATAAGAACGGCTATAGGATTAATCTTAATGATCTTTTCGGATATTTCAGTTTTTTTGGGAATGTTTCCACCCTGTCCTACGTTTATGCAGGATCATTCACAAAATTTTTAATAACTTCCTATGGGATTGAGAAATACAAAAGACTCTATTCAAATTTGGATTTTAGGGAAGTATATGGAATTTCCATGGAAATGCTGAGCCGCCAATTTTTTACTTTTCTTAAGGAGATAAATACTGAAAACACAAGAAACCAGGCAAAGTATTATTACGGCAGGAAGTCTATATTCTATAAAACATGCCCCCGTTATGCAGCCAATGAATCCAATAAAGGATGGGAAAAATATGAGAAGGGAAACTACCGTGATGCCGAAATGATTTTTTCCGATCTTTTTAAGATAACTAATGATTATTCCGCGTTAAACGGCCTGGCAAGCAGCTTATGGGAGGAAAATAAAAAAGATGAATCGATTAACCTTTTAAAAAGCAGGCTGGAAGGATATGAAAATTCTTCCTACTACTATTTAATTGAATTGAAACTTGGAGATCAATTAGCCCGGGAAAAAAAGTATAAAGATGCAGATTCAATTTATTCGCGGCTTGAAAAGCAGAACCCGAGCAGGAGATTTTATTACCTTACCGGCTTGAGGCTCAACCTTGTTCCGCATCTTTTCCCCGAAAGGAATCCTGAAATGGAAGATACAATATTATCAGGTTTTTTCTCTAAAGATATTAAGGAAAAATATGCCGTCATTAAAGAAATTAATTCCGCGCAGTATATCTACAACTCATTCCCGGTGCTGATAGATTTGGCAAGAGCAATGAAGATTGACTACAATGAATTTATTGGCATATTCACGATTACTCCCAAGGTAGATAATTATTCAAGCGCTTATGGAATTTATAAGCTGTCGGCGTATATGCTTGAAAACCTCGATTTTGAAAAAGCCAGGAGAATGGCTGCACTTACCCAGCGCTTCAAAGACGACAGGATATGGGAAGACAGGTTTATTTTTCAGTCGCATTATAAAAAAACCGAATGGTTCTATTCAAACGGGGCCGCATTGCTGGGAAAATTTAAAAGCAACTAAAGGTAAAATTTATGCCTTATGATCAAATTACCGCAAAGCATACAAAACTTGCCGCTTATTTCTTAGGATTTTTAACTCTTGTTTTGTGTGTATATATCCTAATGGCGCTGAAAGATATTCTTATCCCGGTAACGATTGCCGTTTTTCTTACTTTCCTTTTTCATCCGCTTTTGCTTTTCCTTCAGAGATATTCCATTCCAAAATGGGCAACACTCGTTTTAATTTTGATGCTTGTGGGCGGTTTCTATTATTTGATTGTGCTCCTTTTTATATCAAGTTACGATACTTTTACAAAGAATATGCAGATTTATTCCAACAATCTGATTTCGTCTTTAAACCAGATTCTTCTTCCTTTTAATATTACACTTAAGCAATTTGCTGCATTCCTGAATATCGATGCCAAATTGAATTTCGGCAGCATCATGCAGAAGTTATTTAAAGCCGGATTAATTCAGGATGTGCTCAGCTCAGCTACCGGTATTCTCGGGGACTTTTTTATATCTCTTATTTTCTGGTTATTCATGATGTCCGGTAAAACCAAGTTTGAAGAGAGATTGAAATTCGCTTTCAGCAGCCGGAGGGAGGCCGTGGAAGAAAATATTGAAATGATCAATACTCAGCTTCAATCTTATATAATTATAAAAACTATTCTAAGCTTTATTGCCGGGGTAATCGTCACTACAATTCTCTTTATATACGGAATTGATTTTGCGCTTATATGGGGATTATTAACATTCATCCTGAATTTTATTCCTAATATCGGATCATTTATTTCAACCATTGCTCCTATCCTGATCTCTTTCCTTGAATACGGATTCGGGTTCAGGACAATTTCCCTGGCAGTGCTGCTCCTTGTGGTGCATAATATAATCGGAAATCTTATTGAACCTCATTACTTAGGAAGGCGGATGGACCTGAGCCCGGTTTTTGTACTTTTCTCATTGATTTTCTGGGGGTGGATTTGGGGAATTGTAGGAATGTTTTTGGCAGTACCAATTGCCGCCTTTATGAAAATACTTTTCGGGAGTATCGAACCCCTAAAACCCGTAGCCGTTTTAATGGGAAGCAGGTATGAAGAGAATATCAATGAATACCCTGGAAACTTGTAAAATAATTAACAATTTACAATTTACAATTAACAATTAACGATTAATAATTATCTATAAATGAAAATCTTATCTCAAATTGATCCGGATGAATCTCAGACAGGAATTATTAAAATATAAGTTTTTAAAAGAAGCGGCAGAAATTGCCGGGCAATTAAGTTTTGAAGTCTTTATTGTCGGCGGTTTTATTAGAGATTTAATATTGAAAAGGGAAAGGAAAGAGATAGATTTCCTCGTAATCGGCAGCGGACCTGATTATGCCGCTGCTCTTGCGGAAAAGCTTGCGATTAAAAATGTCGTGATCTTCAAAAATTTCGGTACGGCTCATTTTAAATACCGGGATTTTGATCTTGAATTTGTTGGTGCAAGAAAAGAATCATACAGCAGAGAGAGCAGGAAGCCTGATGTTAAAACCGGAACTTTCGAAGAAGATATTAGCCGGAGAGATTTTACAATAAATACTTTGGCTGCATCTTTAAAAGAAAATAATTTCGGGGAGATTATTGATACTTATGACGGTCTTGAAGATATTAAAAAGAAAATTATCCGCACTCCCATTGATCCTTTAATTACTTTTAATGACGATCCGCTTCGCATTATGCGTGCATTCAGGTTTGCTTCCCAGCTTAATTTTCATGTCGATGAGCAGATAATGGATGCGGCAGGCAAAATGAAAGATAGGCTGAAAATTGTTTCCCAGGAAAGGATTACCGATGAATTCCTAAAAATATTGGATTCTCCAAAACCTTCAGCCGGACTCAAGCTTTTATATGATTCGGGAGTATTGAAAATAATTTTTCCTGAAATTGCGGAAATGGCAGGCGTCGACCAAAGAAAAGATTACCATCATAAAGATGTTTTCCTTCATACTTTGCTTGTCGTTGATAATGTAGCTGAAGCATCCTCTGATACATGGCTCCGTTTTGCTGCTCTTGTTCATGATATCGCCAAACCGCAGACAAAAAAATTCGTTGAGGGAACAGGCTGGACATTTCATGGCCATGAAGAGATCGGCGCTAAAATGATGAAATACGTTTTCAGAAAGATGAAGCTTCCTTTTTCAAAGCTGGAATATATTCAAAAGCTTGTGCGGCTTCATTTGAGACCTATTGCACTGGTTTCCGAGGAAGTCACGGATTCCGCAATCAGAAGATTCATAGTTTCTGCTGGTGAGGATCTTGATGATTTAATTACTTTATGCCGTGCGGACATAACCAGCAAGCAGCCGGCTAAGGTTGTCAAATATCTTGAAAATTATGAGAAAGTAATGAGTAAAGTAAGAGAGGTCGAAGAGAAAGATAAATTGAAGGCATTTCAATCCCCGGTAAGAGGAGAGACTATAATGGAAGTCTGCAGTCTTCCGCCTTCAAAGAAAGTCGGGGAGATAAAGAAAGCAATCGAGGAAGCGATACTTGACGGGAAGATCGGTAATAATTATGAAGAAGCTTATGAGTACCTGCTGAAGATTAAAGATAAATTTTTAAGAAAGTGAGACTCACCTTCAAGGTGAGTCTCACGTATCTTTAGATTTTATATTGATATTGAAATTCCCATCCTTGAATTGGTAGCACTATAGAACCATCCTCCGCCGGATTCATATGATAAGTACATTTAATTCATAGTAATGATCAAATAAATGGAAAATGGGAAATGGAAAATATCATGCTCAAACAACCAGTACCTACACTTGAACTCTTCAAAACGAATATTTTAATCTTATAAAAACCGCGCTTCCATAACTTCCGTATTCGGTCAGAGGTTTTCCATCAAAAAGCATTACAAGCAGAAGTAAATCCAGGTTTGTTATAACAGAATAGCTTACCGACGGAATAACAGCAAATGATTTATCATCCGGATTGAATATTCCGAATATGGTTCCCCTTACAAGCGGATGAATATCGTATGCGAACTCCTGGTATAGGGACCACCTTGCAGCAGTCAGCATTCCTATGTTTGAAGCTTGTTGCTGAAAAAGAGCAGTCAGGTCTTTAACTCCGCTGCTGTTGTGCAGCACTTCAGTGTGAATATAAAATGAATTGGGAAATGTATAATCGCCTGAAAGAACAAATGAATATATTACATTATCAGAACCAAAAGAAGAATTGAATGAAGGAATAATCCTTTTTGCTCCTTCACTAACTAAAACCTCGCCCCGGAACCCTGCACCGGAAATATCTCCGACCCAGCTGAAGCCGGCAAGCCATCTGTCGTATTTAATCCCCCCGAGGAAATTAAAATCATAATCATTATAATTAAGAGATAATAATCCTGCCGCAATAACATTTTCTTTTTCTTCGGCAGGTTTAAAGGCAAATTCTATCTTGGAGACCGGACCGGTATAATATTGAGCGCGTATGGCATCGACAGCCGGCCTTTCCTCATAATCAAAATCCAGCACCGAATAAGGATTAAAAATATCGGTAGGATTCCAGGCCCAGCTGGTTCCCCATGCAATCCGCTGCCTTCCGAGAGTCAGCTGAAGTTTGTCGTAATTCCAATCAAGATATAATCGATCAATCTCACCGTATCCGACAGACTTTTTCTTTTCCCACAGAACCGCACCGAGATCCAGGTAATCATATTTTCCTTTTATTCGATCTGTAAAGTTCGGCGTATGCTCGACAGTTTCGCCGTAATATCCTCTTAATCTCATCTCCATTGCTGCCTTGAAATTTTCAAAAGGATACCAGTGCGTGTTTAACCTTGCATGCAGCAGATGATCATCGTACCGTTCATTAGCTGAGGGAAGCTTGGACGAGCTGAAAAGATATTTAGCATAGCCATTAATCTCGAACGATGACAATTGGGCATAGGCAAAATTTAAAGAAAGAAATAATATGACTAGTATTTTAGATTTAATTTGAGATATCACTTTTAATCATTCCGTCTTCAAGAGTTATAACACGCCTTGCCCGGTTAATGACTTTGGAATCGTGCGTGGAAAAAATAAATGTAATACCGAATTCTTTGTTTAAATCTTCCATTAAGTCCAAAAGTGATTCGGCAGTATGCGAATCGAGGTTTGCAGTAGGCTCATCGGCGAGCACAAAAGCAGGATAAGATGCAAGGGCGCGTGCAACCGCAACTCGCTGCTGCTGACCGCCCGAAAGCTCCGTAGGCTTGCTGTTAATACGTTCTTCCAGTCCTACGCGCTTTAAAAGTTCCATTGCCCTCAGGTAACGTTCTTTTTTTGCTACCTGCTGTAGAAATAATATAAATTCTACATTTTCCAATGCAGTTAATACCGGTATAAGATTATATGCCTGAAATACAAACCCGATATTGT
>DATKLQ010000087.1:0-11340 GCA_035542335.1 Ignavibacteriaceae bacterium
GTTTATCAGGATTTATACATACGATCCGGAAACTGCCTGGCGGAATTTTGGTATCCCCCGCATCCAGGCGCCGAAAAATATTACTGGGAAACGGGATACTTAAGGGATAGTACTAATTAGATAGGAGTTTTAAATTGAAAAAAATATTTCTAATCATCACATCACTCCTTTTTGTCTTCATCATTACTTCTGATGCTCAATCATTTAAGAAAACCGAATTCGGTATAAAATCAACAGTCGACTCTGTTGAAATTGAAATTCAATTCTACAGCCCATCCATAGTGAGAGTATTAAAATCACCTCAAGGCAAGGCATTTATAAAGAAAAGTCTTTCGGTAATTAAGACTCCGCAAAAAATTAATATCGATATAAAACAGGTAGGCGACCATCTTATTCTAAAAAGTGAAAATCTTCAGGCGAATTTGAACCTTGGGAGTGGAAAGATTTTTTTTTCGTCTCCAAAGGGAGAGCAATTATTGAGCGAGAAAGAATCAGGTGCTGTGTTTACAGATTTCAGCGACGCTGGAGTTAAAACCTTCACAGTAACTCAATCTTTTATTTTAGATAAGGATGAAGCTATTTACGGTTTGGGGCAGCAGCAGCAGGGTAAAATGGTGCAGCGTAATCTGAAGCTGCATATGGTTCAGGGAAATACGGATGATTATGTCCCGTTTTTTGTTTCTCAAAAAGGTTACGGATTATTTTGGGATAATTATTCGCCGACTCTTTTTGAAGATAATCCCGAAAGTACTTCCTTCAAATCGGATGTTGGAGATTGTATAGATTACTATTTTATGAACGGCGGTAATGCAGATGGAGTAATTGCACAAATGCGGGATCTCACCGGGCAAGTACCTTTGTTCCCTCTTTGGACCTATGGCTATTTTCAAAGCAAAGAAAGATATAAGAGTCAGGATGAAACTGTTGGTGTGATTAAAAAATACCGTGAATTGGGTGTTCCGCTTGATGGTATTATTCAGGATTGGCAATACTGGGGAAACAATTACCTCTGGAATGCAATGGAATTTCTCAATGCCGATTTTTATGATCCGCAGAAGATGATAAATGATGTTCATAATCTGAACGCACATATGATTATATCAATCTGGAATTCATTCGGGCCTCAGACAAAACAGTTTAAAGAACTAAAAAAAATAGGGGCACTTTTGGATTTTATTACCTGGCCGGCATCGGGTTCTGATAAATGGCCGCCGAATATGGATTATCCTTCAGGAGTCAGAGTTTACGATCCGTACAACCCCGAAGCCCGCGATATTTACTGGAAGTATTTGAATACTGGTATCTTCTCGCTTGGAATGGACGGATGGTGGATGGATTCATCGGAACCTGACCACATGCAGTTCAAAGATTCAGATTTCGATAACAAAACATATCTCGGTTCATTTCGAAAAGTCAGAAATGCTTTTCCATTAATGACTGTGGGCGGCGTATATGATCACCAGCGTTCCGTAACTTCCGACAAACGTGTATTTATTCTTACAAGATCTGCATTTGCCGGACAGCAGCGTTACGCCGCTAATACTTGGTCCGGTGACGTGGTGGCATCCTGGAACGCATTAAGAAATCAGATTTCCGCGGGACTGAACCTTTCCCTCTGCGGTATTCCTTACTGGAACAGTGATATAGGCGGATTCTTCCTTTGGAATTATAAAAAGAAGCTCGAAGATCCAGACTATGTTGAACTATATACCCGGTGGATTCAATTTGGAGCTTTCTGCCCGATGATGCGTTCGCATGGAACCGATGCCCCCCGTGAGATTTATCAGTTTGGTAAGAAAGGTGAAAAAATTTATGATGCAATTGAAAAAACAATTAATTTGCGTTACTTATTACTGCCCTATATTTATTCAACATCGTGGGATGTTACGGCAAATCAATCGAGTATGATGCGTGCTTTGGTAATGGATTTTGCAGAAGATAAAAAGGCATTGAATATCAATGATCAATATATGTTCGGGAAGTCCCTCCTGGTTTGCCCGGTAACAAAACCAATGTATTCAAAAAAAATAATCAATGGTAATGATACTTCACTAGTGTCGGATTTCTCTGCAGTAAAAAATGAAGAAGTTTACCTGCCGAAGGAAGCAGAGTGGTATGACTTCTGGACGGGAGAAAAATATAACGGAGGACAAATTATAAATAAAGCATCACCGATTGATATTATTCCCTTGTTTGTAAAAGCCGGTTCAATAGTTCCTATTGGCCCTGAGGTGCAGTACGCAACCGAAAAAACTTGGGATAGTCTTGAATTACGTATATATGAAGGTGCTGACGGCAAGTTCACTTTATATGAAGATGAAAATGATAATTACAATTATGAAAAAGGAATTTACTCTACGATTACCTTTATCTGGAATGATGCCGGGAAAATTTTAACTATAGGTGAAAGGAAAGGTTCTTTTCCAGGTATGCTTGAAGATCGTAAATTCAATATTGTGCGTGTTGCAAGAAACAAAGGCACAGGAATGAAAACGGTTAATAAATTTGATAGGGAAGTGATCTATACCGGGAAGAAAATAGCGGTTAAGATGTAAAGATAAATGATTGTATGAAATAAAACATACTTAATGTTGAAATTTAAGCGAGAAAGAATTAGGATGATTCTCATTGAGCGGAAATGCATATGAGAAAGGTAATAATCGCATTTGTAATTTTAATTATCTCATCAAACGCGGCAGCCCAGAAAATACGCATTGATTCTCCAAATAAAAAAATAAATGCCGCTCTCTTCAATCGGCAAAATCGTGACATTGGAGAATGGTATTTAAAAATAACCGGCAATGGAAATGATGAATTGATACCCCGGATTAATCTTGGGTTATCACGCAGCGATCAGGATTTCTCCAAAGAACTTAAGCTTGTAAAAGTATCTAAACCGCTTTTAGTTAATGAAAAGTATACTGCATTACACGGCAAGCGTGCTCAATGCAGCAACTCGGCCAACGAAGTTGTTGTATCGTTCGAGAATCCCGGAAAGGCTGATCTGAATTTGATTATAAGAGCATACAATGACGGCATTGCCTTTCGCTACGAATTTCTTGAAAAGAGCGGCTCTTTCGTAATTAAAGATGAATTAACTTCGTACGCCGTTCCTGAAGGTACAAAACGGTGGATGGAGAAGTGGGATCTGGGAAATGAAGCATTATATACTTTTATAAAAGACAAAAACATTCAGCAAACCTGGTCGTATCCTGCTCTTTTTAACTCTCCTGATTCAGCCTGCTGGTACCTGATTCATGAAGCAGATGTGAACAGGACTTATTGCGGCTCAAAACTTAGCAATATGGATGATAAGTCCGAATTTAAAATCACTTTCCCCGATCCGGGCGACGGCGAAGGGGAATCCCAGCCGGCAATTACCCTTCCCTGGAAATCGCCCTGGCGTGTAATAATAATCGGCAGCCTTGCAGATATAGTTGAATCAACGCTGATAGATGATGTATCTCCTCCTTCCATTTTAACTAAAACCGATTGGATTAAGCCGGGCAAGGCATCCTGGAATTACTGGTCCAACAATCACGGCACCAAGGATTATAAAGTAGTTTGTGAATTCGCTGATTTGGCTGCAGCTATGGATTGGGAATATACACTTCTGGACTGGGAATGGGATCAAATGAGTAATGGAGGCAATCTTGAAGATGCTTTAAAGTATATTCATTCCAAAGGGGTGAAGCCTTTAATGTGGTACAACTCGGGTGCATTTAAATGGGTTCAGGCAACTCCCCGTGACCGGATGCTTACTCATGAAAACCGCATACAGGAATTTGCCAAATTAAAAAAGCTTGGTGTTGCAGGTGTAAAAGTCGACTTCTTTCTAAGTGAAAAACAGAATATGATTAAATATTATCTTGATATTTTGGATGATGCAGCCGAGTACGGGATGATGGTTTATTTTCATGGTTGTCTTGTTCCGCGCGGATGGGAGCGTACCTACCCCCATTTGATGACCTGTGAAGCAGTACGCGGGGCCGAATGGTATAACAATGGTCCTGAATTTACTACAACCGCACCTGAGCATAATACTGTCATTCCTTTCACAAGAAACGTTGTTGGTTCTATGGATTATACGCCTGTTACATTTACCAACTCCCAGTTTCCGCATTTAACATCTTATGGGCATGAACTGGCTTTGAGTGTAGTGTTTGAATCAGGCATACAACATATGGCTGATCGTCCGTCTGGATATTATGAATTGCCCGATGCGGCTAAAACTTTCTTAAAGGAAGTTCCCAATGCCTGGGATGATACTAAACTAATCGATGGTTATCCGGGAAAAGATATTTTCATTGCTCGTCTCAAACAGAACATATGGTATGTGGGAGGCTTGAATGCAGAAATAATTGAGAAGAAGAAAACTCTTAAACTAGATTTTTTACAAGAAGGTATAAAATATAAATTGACATTAATAACAGACGGTAAGCATGATAAGGAGCTTACAACGAGCTATATGGAGGTCGATAAATCAAGTTCGATTGATATTAAATTGCTGCGCCGGGGTGGTTTTGCTGCATCTTTAAAACCAATTGAATGATGGGTAATATTGAAAATATAGAGAAATGAGGGAAGGATGAAATTCAAATATTTGCTTTTTCTATTTATAATTCCTGCTCTATGCAAGGCACAGATCATAAAAAATTTCCAAAAGTTACCGGATGGAATCACCATTAATCTGACAGAGGGGATGCTCGATATTACTCCTTTGGAGGATAATGCAGTAAGAATTAAATTTTATAAAGAGGGAAAAATAAAAATCCCTGAACTTGTTTTTACATCCAAAGTTTCAACTCCTGAATTTAAGGTTTCCGAATCCTCTTCCAAAATAGAATTAAAAATAAAAAGAATTACAGTTACTGTTGATAAAAAAACCGCTAATCTCTCTTTTAGCGATAATTCAGGCAAAGTTTTTTTAAATGAAAAAGAAAGCACCCGGAAATTAATTCCTGATTCAATAATGGGTGAGCCTTGCTTCTTAGCAGAACAAAGTTTTGAATCACCGGTAGATGAATATCTTTTTGGATTGGGGCAGTTTCAGGACGGACACTATAATTTAAGAAATGTTACACGCCGTTTAACCCAGGTCAATTCTCAAATTTCCATACCGTTTATCTATTCAAGTAAGGGATATGGATTGCTCTGGCATCAATACGGTCTTAGTGATTTTAATCCGGCTGATAATTTTGTCACTTTAGAAAAAAAGGAAAGTTTGAATGCCGATAAGATTCAAGCGGCAGAAGTGACAACTACTTCCGGAACACAAAAAGTATTGCAGAACCAATCCCTCTATTTAGGAAAATTTACTGTTCCAAAAGAAGGAACATATTCTATCTTTCTAGATTTAGGCGATATGGATAACCGCCAATTTCTTGTTATAGACGGCAAACCTTGCATCGACATTACTAATTTCTGGCTTCCTCCGACGATAAGTACTATTCAGAATTTAAAAGCCGGGGAGCACCAATTGCAGCTGGTCTGCAAATCAACTAATACACCAAAGGTTTCATTGAAACTTGTAGATAATTTAACCACGTTCCGTTCGCCGAATGCAAAGCTGCTGGATTATGTTATATTTTATGGACCTTCTGCTGATAGTGTAATTGCTGCTTACCGGAATATCTCAGGTAATGCTCCAATGTTTCCGCTTTGGGCTTATGGTTTTTGGCAATGCCGCGAACGCTATACTTCAGGTTCAAATCTGGTGGAAACTGTAAAAGAATTCCGAAAAAGAAATTTTCCGATGGATGTTATAGTACAGGACTGGCAATACTGGGGAAATAACGGCTGGGGGGTTCCAAAGTTTGATGAAATCAATTATCCGAATCCATCAAGTTTTATTAAAGAGCTGCACGATCTGAATGCTCATTTCAATATTTCAATCTGGTCAAATCCGGATAAGAACTCTGAACTTGGAAAAGAGTATGTATCAAAAAATCTATATATACCTAATACTAAGTGGTTAGATTATTTCAATCCTGAGGCAAGAAAAGAATACTGGAATACTTTAAAAGAAAATTTGTTCGATCATGGTGTTGATTCTTGGTGGATGGATGCCACCGAACCGGAAAATGATGCATTAAAAGGAGAGAAAACATTCCTGGGCTTAGGGGATTTCTACCGCCTTACTTATCCTTTGTTTGTCAGTCGGGCTGTTTATGAAGGACAGCGATTAACTGATTCTGAGAAACGAGTTTGTATTTTAACCCGCTCGGCATTTCTTGGTCAGCAAAAATATGGGACCATAAACTGGTCGGGAGATATAGGCGGAAACTGGGATAGTTATAAACGCCAGATGGTTGCCGGGTTAAATTACTCTATTACGGGTTTACCATATTGGACAACCGATATTGGAGGATTTTTCCGTCCGGGGCAATCGCAATATACCGATGAAAAGTATCATGAGCTGCTTATCCGTTGGTTTCAATGGGGAACTTTTAATCCTATTTTCCGCATTCACGCATATCAAACTGAAACCGAACCGTGGAAGTATGGGGAGCAAGTTCAAAACATCATCCGGAGCATGTTAAACCTGCGCTATCGTTTAATACCCTATATCTATTCCGCAGCATGGCAGGTTACAGAAAACGGATCAACAATAATGCGTCCTTTGGTTATGGATTTTGCGGGGGATACTTCTGCCTTAAATCAGCAATATGAATTTATGTTTGGGAAATCCTTTTTAGTAGCACCAGTTACTGAACCCGGTGTTAATAAATGGAATGTATATCTGCCGAAATCTGCTGCATGGTATGACTTCTGGACCGGTAAGATACATCCCGGCGGGCAAATGACTATTAAAGAAACGCCCATAGATATCATTCCGTTGTTTGTAAAAGCAGGCTCTATAATTCCGCTGGGTCCCAAAGTTCAATATGCTGCCGAAAAAAAATGGGATACTCTTGAAATACGTATTTACCCGGGAGCCGACGGAGAGTTAACATTGTATGAAGATGAAAATGACAACTACAATTATGAGAAAGGTTTTTATTCAACCATCAAATTTAAATGGGATGATTCGGCAAAAACTCTGCATGTTTATAAGAGAAAAGGAGATTTTTCAGGGATGCTGAAGAAAAGAAAATTTAACATTGTTATTGTTTCGCAAAATCATGGAACCGGAATTGAATGGTCTGAGAAGATAGAAAAGATCATTATTTATAAGGGAACAGAGAAGAATGTAGTTTTCCAATAAATTCATAAAATATAATTTATAAATTCTTAGGAGAGAGATTAAATGATAAAATTTCGGAAATTGTTCTTCAATTGTTTTAATTCATTCGTAGTTTTAATGATATTATCAGCTTTAGTTTATCCGCAGCCGCGGGTTATTGAGCTGTTCACAAAAGACTGGCATTTCATGCCCGGGGATGTAAACGGCGGACAAGAACCTTCCCTCGATGACTCACACTGGAGTTTAATTGATCTGCCCCATGATTGGAGCATTGAAGGAGATGCCCAATCCGAATCTAAAAAAGAGGATGCACCCGAGTTCGATATAGTTAAAGGAGAATGGAAGTTCCGGGAAGGTGACAACCTGCTTTGGAAGAATCCTGATTTAAAGGATACTTCCTGGCAAATTGTGAAGCTCCCTTCTACATGGGAGAAACATTCGAACTATACGCAGGATAATGTTTACGGCTGGTATTCCCGCGAATTAATTGTACCTGCCGAATTAAAAGGTAAGGACATTATTATTAATGTGGGTAAAATTGATGATGCCGACGAAACTTATTTCAACGGTGTGAAAGTGGGAGGATTAGGTTCTTTTCCTCCCAATTATACTTCTGCATGGGATTATTTAAGGTATTACAAAGTTCCTAAAGAATTAATTAATTATGGCGCTGAAAACATCATAGCTGTTCGTGTATTTGATGGCATAATGGGAGGCGGCATTTACGATGAAGGTGAGAAAATAATTGATGGACCCTTTGAATCGACCAGTCCGGGAGGCAGTGGTGCCGGTTATATAAATGCCGGTATCGGCTGGTACAGGAAAGAGTTTGAACTTCCTGAAATTAATAAAGGGAAACGCGTATTCATCGAGTTCGGCGGTGTGTATATGAACAGTGATGTCTGGATTAATGGTTATCATCTCGGCAACCGCCCCTATGGCTATTCGAGCTTTCAATATGAATTAACAGAACACCTAAATTTTGGAAATGAAAAAAATGTTATAGCGGTAAAAGTCAATGTTCAGCAGCCATGCTCACGCTGGTATTCAGGTGCAGGCATTTACCGCAATGTAAGTTTAACCGTAACCGATCCTGTTCACATTGACCATTGGGGAACATATGTTACGACTCCTGAGATTTCTGAAAATGAAGCGTCGGTCCGGGTTGAAACTAAAATATTAAATCAATCCGTTTCCGGGCAGCAAGTTACACTCGAAACGGTAGTTGCAGATAAATCCGGGAGTGAGGTTGCCACGAATACTTCCAATCAAAAAGTGGAAAAAGACAGTGTAGCCACTTTTGAACAATCTTTAAAAATTCCTGATCCAAAATTATGGTCGCTTGAAGATCCCGTCCTTTACTATATTGAATCAAAGGTATTAGTGAACGGGCAAATTGTAGATTCTTATAAAACTCCTTTCGGAATTCGTACTTTTGAATTTACCGCAGACAAAGGATTTTTATTAAACGGGAAGCATGTGAATATTAAAGGTGTATGCCTGCATCACGATTTAGGAAGCTTAGGCGCTGCCGTAAACAAACGTGCAATCGAGAGGCAATTAGAAATAATGAAAAACATGGGCTGCAATGCAATCCGCACTAGCCACAATCCGCCTTCACTTGAAATGCTGGATTTATGTGATCAAATGGGGTTTCTGGTTATGGATGAAGCTTTCGATGAATGGATAAGATCGAAAACAAGGTTTGGCTATGGGCGGTTTTTCGAAGAATGGAGTGAGAGAGATTTGAGTGATATGATACGGCGCGATAGAAACCATCCTAGTATTATAATGTGGAGTATAGGAAACGAAATTCCCGAGCAGGATAATAGTAATGCTTACGAAATGGCTAAAAGGCTTGCCGATATCTGCCATTCGGAAGATCCGACGAGGCCTGTTACCTCGGCCTGCAACAGCCCTGAAGCGGCCGTTAATACAGGCTTCTCAAAAGCACTCGACCTGCTCGGCATTAATTATTCAATGTCTTTTTATCAGACTTTAAAAGGAAAAGCAAAATTATTCGCATCTGAAACCGCCTCGGCCGTAAGCACCCGAGGCGAATATAATCTGGTTGAAGATGGTGAACAGCTTAAAATCGAAAAATGGTTAGACAACCAGTGTACTTCTTACGACGTAACAGCTCCGGGTTGGGGCAATACGGCCGAATCTACCCTCAAGACAATCAAAAGCTCCTTCTGGGTTGCAGGTGAATTCGTGTGGACGGGTTTTGATTACATTGGAGAACCCACACCTTTCAGCTGGCCCTCGGTCAGTTCTTATTTCGGCATTGTTGATTTATGTGGTTTCCCGAAAGATCGTTATTACCTTTATCAAAGCCAGTGGACTGATAAACCTATGGTACATATTCTTCCGCATTGGAACTGGAAAGGTTATGAAGGAAAAGAGATACCGGTTTGGTGTTACAGCAATTGTGAGTCTGTTGAATTGTTCTTGAACGGAAAGTCTCTTGGCGAAAAGAAATTGAGTGATACTGAAGATTTACATTTACTATGGAACGTTCCTTATACCGAGGGTACACTAAAAGCTGTCGCTAAAAACAATGGAAAGATAATTTGTACGGATGAAATTCAAACCGCGGGAGAACCGGCAAAAATAATTTTAACCCCCGACCATTCAGCGATAAATGCCGACGGAAAGGATCTCTCATTTATCAAAGTTGAGATAGCAGATAAAGACGGACGCATTTGCCCCAATGCTGACAACCTGGTAAAATTTGATATTACAGGAGAAGGTTCTATTGCTGGGGTTGGTAACGGCAATCCCATTAGTCATGAATATTTCAACACGAATATGCGTAAGGCATTCCACGGTTTAGCACTTATCATAATTCAATCTAATGGTAAAACAGGAGAGATTAATCTTACAGCTAAATCTGACGGATTAAAGGAATCGAGTGTAATTATCAAAACAAAAAATTAATTTTAGGTAAGATATTGATTAAATTTTTATTAATATTTTGGATATGCTTTCTAAATTCAGCCTTACGCAAAAAAGAGTTTAATTAACTTTTATTAATGAACTAAAGGAGTAATAAAATGAAACGGCATTTTGCATTTTTACTAATTTCATTAATATATTTTCAACTTTCGACCTGTTTAGCGCAGACCAGCCGGGATACAATAAAGGAGGACTTCAAACCCTCATCTGCTAATCAGCCGGGAAAGGAATTTCCTCAGGTTAATTCCGAAAGACGTGTACGGACCAGCATCTCGGCACCCGGGGCTCATAAAGTTCAGCTCGATATCAGTGCGGTAAAATATGACCTGAAGAAGGGCGAAAATGGTATATGGACCGGGGAATCAGCTCCTCAGGATGAAGGATTTCATTACTACCAGCTTTGGGTAGACAGTGCTGCGGTTCCCGACCCCTCAAGCCTCTATTATTATGGCGCAATGCGCTGGGGCAGCGGTATTGAGGTACCGGCTCATGATCAGGATATTTATGCCCTTAAAGATGTGCCTCACGGAGAAATACGTGAGATCCTTTTCCCTTCAAAAAGCACTAACACATCCCGGAGAGCTTTCGTGTATACACCTCCGGATTACGAAAAGAATTTAAACCAGCATTATCCCGTATTATACCTTCAGCACGGCTGGGGGGAAAATGAATATGGGTGGCCAAACCAGGGTAAAGCTAATCTGATTATGGATAATCTTATTGCTTCGGGAAAAGCCAAACCATTTATAATTGTAATGACATACGGCATGACCAATGAAGTTAAAATCGGCGGACTCAGGAACTTCGATATCAACCCGTTTCAAACGGTTTTGGTTGATGAACTGATCCCTTATATAGACGATAATTTCCGCACTCTCTCCGATCAGCCGAACCGTGCAATGGCAGGGCTTTCTATGGGCGGTTTTGAAACAAAATTAATCACGTTAAAGAAGCTTGATACTTTTTCACAAATCGGTCTCTTCAGCGGCGGCAGCATTACAGCCGATGATGTAAAAAACACCCCCGGCTTTAAAGAAAAAGTAAAGCTTGTTTTTGTAAGCTTCGGCGGCAGAGAAATTGAAAACATGAAAAATAATCCCCGCGGTCCTTTTGGCGGAGATCCTAAGGAAAGTACTGAAGCGATACAGAAAGAAGGGATTAATGCTCACTTCTATGTATCTCCAAATACTGCACAC
>DATKLQ010000088.1:0-9124 GCA_035542335.1 Ignavibacteriaceae bacterium
AGGAGAACAGATTCGCCAATATATTGGGATATAAGCTGCTGTCTTACCGCTCCGATCACTTTCCGCAGCCCTACTTCCTTCGCGCGGTCTGCCGCTCTTGCAGTGGCAAGATTCATAAAGTTTAAAGCAGCAATTACTATAATAAAAACGGCGACTGCAATCAGGGAATAAATATAACCGATGTCGCTCTTTAACTGGTTGGCTTCGTCAAATAAAATTTCCGAGGATTTTAGATGAACATCCTTTAGAGGCTGAAGAGCAATGCTGAAGTTCTTACCGACATTATTTTTTCTGATTAAGGGCTCAATTTTAGATTCAACTGCTTTTTCCGAAGCGGGATTATTCAGAAGAACGTATGTCGTCATGCTTATTATTCCCCAGGAAGAAAGATACTGTGCATAATTTGAATCTCCTTGAACCGGGAGAAGAGAGATGACAACATCCATTGCAAGATGAGACGTGGAGGGGATATCTTCCAGTACGCCGACCACTTCTATATTCGTATTATTATCTACTTTAAAAGTTTTTCCAACAGGGTTTTCATTACCGAAAATTTTATGGGCGGCTGCCCGCGTTACCACGGCGGTATTGGGTACTGTTAATGCCGTATTTACATCTCCGGTTAGAAGCTTAAAGTCAAACACTTTAAATAAGCTGGGTTCGGCATAAATTAAATCTGAGGTGTATAAAGCTTTGTCATCATAAGTGATAAGATTTTTTCCGCTCCTGGACAGCCTGACCGATTCTTCTACTTCAGGGAACTCCTCTTTCATTGCAGGACCAAGTGCAGGCAGAGTTATACCGACAAGATTGCTGCTGACCCCCAGAGCTTTATCAATGGTGAGCACCCTGAAGATTCTGTCTGCTTTTGAATGCTGCATATCAAAGGAAAGTTCGGTTAAAACGTGAAGAAGTATAAGAATTGAACAGGACAGAGCGATTGCCAGCCCGGTAATGTTTATGAATGAAATTCCTTTGTTCTTTAGAAGATTTCTGAAAGCAATTTTAATATAGTTTTTAAGCACGCGTTACTCTGAAATGAATATTAAAATCGGTAAGGATAAATAGAAATATTAATAATTATCGTGCCTGAAGGAAAAGCGGTTTGTTTATCAAAAATGAATTTATTTTTGTTCGTATCCGTTACAATAGTGTCCGTATGCGAACGGTTAATATATCAATTATAAGGAATGGATATATAGAAATGTTCGGATTCTTTCCGGAAATCTATATATAGCCGGACAGAAATCGGAGGTTACCTTGGAAATGCTATTGAGAATAGTTGCCGATTTCTTTAACAACTCAGCAAAACTATTTACTTTCTTCCGAACACTAGATTTTTCCCTGAGAAGATTATAAATTCTAATATTTATAAGTTTATTTAATAACCGTGTTTTGAATAGTTATCAGCATGCTTGTCACCAGAGTAATCGGGATACCAACAGTGATCATTAATGAATTGCTGCTTACGAAGCCATACAGCATTAAAATGACTCCCAGCAACAATATGCTTACCGATATTATGATATTAGCTTTAACAGTCAATTTAGGCAGCATATTACTTCTCCTTAACGGGTTTAAGTTTATATCCTTCTGATTTTAATAGTGCAACCAAGCCGTTTTCGCCTTCGAGGTGAAGTGCTCCGACCGCAATAAAGCAGGATTTTTCTTTAATCATATTTTCAATCCTCGGAACCCATATTTTATTTCTATCAATTAATAGCAGCTGCTCAAATTCCTTGAACTCTTTTGACATTTTAAACATCATCTCATAAAGGTTTTTAAAATCCATTTTCTTATAGGCATCGATTATTTGGGAATATAAAATCCGGTCCTCTTTAAATTCATCAACCGTCTCCAAAAGGAGATCCGCCTGTTTCTTATAAGGAATTTTATCGATAGAGCCTACCTCTTCTTCAACGGTTTCAAGCCCGGTGAGTTCTTTTTTATATTTGGCGGCCATTTGCACAAATTTAATTTCATACGAAGCCATAGGTCCATTTATCATCTTTGGAATAATAAACTGTTCAAGGAAAAGCGGTTTTAATTTCCCGAACTGTTCAAGCTGAAGACCAAGGGAATCACTAAAGAATTTTTCCAATGTTTTATACTCATCAGGGTTAAGCAGCTGTTTGATATTTTTATCCGGCATGAGCATTAATTTTTGTGTTTTGGTAATGAGCTCCGGATCGTCCATATCTACTTCAAGAACTATCTCTCCGCACGATTTAAATAAGCTTTCAAGAGTATCGGGCAGAATTAAATCGGATTGAGCAATGAGGTGGACAGTGCCGAACAGATAGGAAGGTTTTTCAAGTCCATTCCCCGAAATCTCCCAGAAAAATGATGAGGAATCCTGTGCCTGAAGGAAAACAGTTGAAGCTGTCAGCAAGATGAATAAAATTTTTGCCGTGTTAAGTAACTTCTTAATCATATTAAACCTTTATTAATTTTTTATCTATCCATCCATGTCTTAAAGTCTGCCGCTCGTTCACGGCTTACAATCAGCTCATCATTATCGGGCCAATCGGAGATTACGATTTTTAACCTGCTTGAAGAAAATGAAATTATATCCCTGATTGCAGAAAAATTTATTATGTGATTTCGGTTTATACGGAAAAATCTTTTAGGATCGATAAATGATTCGGCTTTATCGAGAGAATAGTCCAAGGTATAACTTTTCCCCTTACCAATATATATGAAACAGCATCTCTCCTTAATATAGAAGCAGATGATATCTGAAATCTGAATAGACTTGTAATGTTCCCCGATTTTAATTAATAACCGTTCTTTAGTTTTAGGCGCAAGCTTATTAATCAAATCCTCTAATCTGGAAGAAGCTTCTTCCTTGATATGAACCTGCTGATATTTCTTAATCGCATTAATCAAATCTTCCCGGCGGACAGGTTTTAATAAGTAGTCAACGCTGTTGACTTTAAAAGCCTTCAGAGCAAATTCATCAAAAGCCGTAATAAAAATTACGGGAGTTTTTATTTCAATCTTTTCGAATATTTCAAAACAAAGTCCGTCCTCCAGCTGGATATCCATAAATACCAAATCAGGATGAATATTGTGAATAAACCAGTTTATCGAACTTTCGACTGATTCGATAACTCCCGCTATCTCAATGGATCTGTCAATTCCATTTAGGAGCCGGATGAGCCTTTGAGATGCAGGAGCTTCATCTTCTATAATAAGAACTCTCATTCTGCCCTGCTAACGGGTAATTTAACAATAAACATATCATTATTTTCAATAATAATTAATTCCTTTTTTAAAATTAATTTCGATCTTTCCGATAAGTTCTGAAGTCCTTTCCGGGTTGAATTTTCAAAAATATTTTTTCTCTGAATATTGTTTGAGACTACAATATAATCATCCTGCATTGTAATTTTTATTTTCAAAGGTTTTTCGTATGACATTGAATTATGCTTTAAAGCATTTTCCACGAGCAGCTGCAGTGAAACCGGCATAATTTTATACCCCTTCACATCTTCTGCGTCTATCGACAAAGAAATTTTATCGCTCTCTCTCTCTTTCTGCAGATCGAAATACTGCCTGACAAATTTTAACTCATCATCCAAAGATATCAAATCTTTCTCTCCGTTCTCCAATACATGCCTGTAAATGCCCGACAATTTCTGCAAATAATTATCGGCTTTACCGGGATCGCTGTAGATCAGTTCAGAGAGCGTATTAAAACTATTAAATAAAAAGTGGGGGTTAACCTGCGACTTTAAGGTTTGGTATCTGTATTTCAAATTTTCCTCACGCAAGTACTGTTCTTTCTTGCTTGATTTTCTCCATAACGTAAAGAAAAATGCAATTGAGAAAAACATAAACCAAATAAACAAGCTTTTATTGGCATAGGTCAAATCATATTTAAATAAATTCGGTAAAAAATTATTTAGGTCCAGACCATTGATTAAATACCAAACAAACCCGCCGATGGAAACCACAACATTTGAAATTAACACTATGAACATTAAGAACAATATAAAGCCGGTAATAATTTTTTTATTTAATTCTGCATGAGATAATTTTGCAGCTTTATTTTTAAAATAAATTGCTAAATGACTTCCCAGTACGGATATCGTAAAAATAACCGCGGCTGTCAAAATAGTTTCAGGGACAAAAGCTTTCCCGTTTAAATTGTATCTCTTAAAGATTGCCGATAGTATACTGAAGATCAGCACCGCCGGATAAAATATCAGCCAAAATTTTATTTTCTCAACTTTTTCCATTTCAGTTTATCCCCTTATTGTGAAGGTTTTCAAAAATTACTCTTCTTTGTAAGTCGATTAATTGTTCCTGAGTCAAAGCTTCTGTTTTTAGTTTAAATACTACATCCTCATACATTGAAGCATATTCGACTTGTTTATCTATCAATGATATCCGGACTTCTCCCCAATAAAGCGATCTCCCTCTAATATTTATATCAGGTGTCTGCATAATAACAGGATTAAATAATGATTCAAATTCAATTACTGCACATATTTCATCATTATACTTACTGATGCCGGACCACTTTAAATTTAAATGCCGGCTTGTAAGCGTAACCCAATTTTCAAATTTAATATCATAATTCTCCATAAACTTTGGACTGAAATCTTTATCATAGCTCAGGCTGTCAAATATAATCAAAGGAAATTCATGAACAGTAAAAGCATCGGAGACAAGCCATTTAGCCAAATCGCGCTGGTCTGCAGGAAAATCTTTATAGAAATCTTCAGTAAGGAAATCCGCAGTGAAGGCTGCATAAGAAAAATTATTGAATGCCGGAAGTTTAGTGGCACTAACCGCACTATCCTGAAAATTTTCAATTTGTCCGGTGCTGACATTTTGCCACCCTACATAACCATTTCCTAAACCGGCTATAAATATTCCTTTGGCTTCATTACAATTAATCCTGTTGCCGTTTATAGCATCCAGATTTTGCCATTTTAAAACAAATTTATACTCCTGGAACTCTGAATTTTTATTATTAATCTCCGAAGGTTTCCGGGAAAAATATTCATTTATATAATTCTGGCCAAACATGCAATTTACCGCCAGAACCGCTTCCGCGAAAAAATATATTAATCTTTTCATGCTGAAAATCCTTATGTTGATTGACAGCAAAAATAGATCAATAAAAAGATTACAGGCAAAAAATAATTACCGATCAGGCATATATTAATGCAGAGCTGCATTTTATGACTTATAAAGTGAAACCGGAAAAAAGCTTTGGAAAAAATTAATCTTTAAAAACTGAGCCCCCTTAATATTTCGTTTACACGGGGAAAGATCATTCTTTATCTTGCCTATATTCAAAATTAATTAATTCCATTCCCCCGTATATTTTTGAAAAACTATAGCTTTTGATTTTGAAACCGATTGAAATATATGTTTTTTGAGCAGGGATAAAGAAATTTTTTGTAGGAATCTGAAGGTATCGGCTGAATTAAAAAATCCATACTATAACTCCAGCCACAAGAAGAACAACTCCTGCAGCGGCGCAGAGGCCTGCTTTTGCAATCCCGGGGAGCCCCCAGCCGACATCAAAATTCATCGGTACATATTTGATCTGGGATGTATCCACAACGCCGGCATTAATAAAATTTGTAATCAGGATGTCACTTCCGTTCTTCTGCAGATAAAGAAGATCTCCCACATGCCCTGCTTCGGACATAATTACCTGCTTCCCGTTTTTCAAATATGGGAGCAGAGCTGCTGCACATTCAGGAGGATTAGTAACATCGACGCTGCCGCTTAACATTAATGTTTCAACATCCGAGACTTGGGGTACCCGCAGACTTTCCGGAATCATTTCCAAATCAAGCTTACCGTATTCCAGCGGCTTCCAGGCAAATTCCGTCATAGGTGCGCCTAAAATTATATTTTGATTTTCTTTTCCGGAATAATAGCTATTCCAGTAATCAAGATCGGCGCTTACTGCTTTGGCAGCCTGATCTCCCCAGATCATTTCAGGCATCATATAATCGAAAGCCATAGACATTAAAGCCAGACCACTGTTATCTCCGTCTTCTGCAGCAACATAAGCATCGAAAACTAGTGCGGCAGTATTCCGGTGAAAGAGCATAGCGAATGTTGCCATTCTTACCCTCCCGGGATCTATTGAAAAGAAAAGCCATTTGCGGGGCATATTTTTTAATACTTTCTCCATTGCAGCAGCAAGATCCGCGCATCTTTCGGACATTACGGAATCTTTTGCCCATAACCGGGAATAATATTTTATCATATTATCGGTCCTTTGTGGGTCCCAAATAAATCCGCCCGGAGGATTTACTCCCACCATAACCGAGCGATGAATGAAGTCCGGATACATCAGCCCGTAGATATATGCAACTCTTGTCCCGTAGCTTCCGCTTGCCAAGTTAATTTTCTTATAGTTAAATGCTCTCCTTACCGTTTCCATATCTTCAACGGTTTCGGGGATCGTGTATCCATTTATATCTATTCCCACTGATCTAAAACGAACAAAGCTGGAATCCCATGCCTTTGCAATGTTTTTCAATGTTTCTTCGCTCAAGAGATTGCCTTGGCTGTTTGCAACTGCTTCATCAACTTCCGGACAACGCAGTACCGATGAACCGTCGACTCCTCTATAACCGACTCTAACAAAATCATGATCATATAGGAGCGAATCGAAAAGAGGGAAATACATATTTGATTGTCCAGGACCTCCCGAAAGGCAGAAGACAGGCTCTTTAACGTTAACTGAACGCGCATGAATACGCATTACAGGAAGATGAATTAATTTTGAATGAGGATTCTTCCTGTTCTCGGGAACGGCTATTGTCCCGTAATCAGCAGCGTATTCTTTATCTCCATACTCATAAATGCCCTTTCTAGAAATAAAGCTCCCGTTTTTAGCCGAGGAAGAAAGTTCGGGGTATTCAATTACTTCGCTGCTCCCACAGCCGTACAACAAAAACAAAAGAGGAATGGATATAATTAACTTTTTCATTTTGGATTCTCCCTCCAGAAAAAATTTGCCGGCTTAAAAGGTAAATAAATCCAATAAATGAAATGTCATCGGATCCTTATATATTGCAAATATTTGTTATTGGTACAGATGTTTTTAAAATTCTTTTCAGTTTATCCCATCCAGAATCCTTTACGGTGAGATACGCCAAGCACTGTATGGCAGTCGGGACAAAAATAGATATACCTTTTACCGAATATGGTTTCCAATTCTCTGAAGAATACTCTAAATATTTCCTTTTTACAATGCGGACATATAGGAATTAGTTCCTCATGTTCTTCGGTTGGAATCACAGGCCCTCCTAAAATGAATTATGTAAATGCGTCTATTATTTTATTTAAAAACATTCGGTATTCTTTTAAACTATAGACTACGGATTGGACGGATGCGACGGATTAATACGGATAAGAGAATTCTGATCCGTTAAAATCAGTCTCATCCGTTTAATCCGTTTCTATTTATTTTGCACTCTAACTATTATCCTGGTATGGTTTTTTAATTGATATTTACCTTCTATTTAATTTTTGAGAAAACATCTGTTCTATCACCATCTGTATAGACTTCCGCTTCTATAATATTTCCCAGCGAATCTGGTTTAAACAACACTTCACGTCGTGAATCATCAACTGCAAAAAAATGCAGCGATATTGGAGTAAGCTTAAATGTGGTGCCGCTAGGATCGGTTGCAGTTAAAGAACCTTCTTTTATGAATATTTTTATTTTTTCATTCTCATTTATGCGGTAGTCGCCTGTATATTTCTGAAGTGTGCTGATTTCATAAACAGATTTTGAAATATTATCTGCTGATTTAATTGCCGGGAGTATAAACTTTGCCATTATTTCAAAAGGTCTGTGTTCAAGCTGTAAATAATTACCTGCAGTAATTACAACAATCAAACTTTCTTTCGGAACAATTATGATGGCTTGCTCTCCATATCCCATAGCATAGAATGTTTCAAATAGCTTATGGTTTATACTATAATTCTTTATCCACCAATGCCAACCGTAGCTTCTTGAATCTGTATTAAAAATTTTTTTTGTTGAAGAATTAATCCAATCAATTGGTATTAGCTGCTTGTTCTTCCACTTACCCTGATTCAAATAAAGTAGTCCGAATTTCAACATATCTCTCGGCAGCATCTTTAATCCGCCGTCTGTCCGTGTAACTCCATTTTCAGCCACATCCCAAGAATAATTTTCAATGTTCAGCGGAGAAAATAAATTTTCATCTGCAAAGGCTTTTAAGGAGAGGCCGGAAGATTTTTCAATGATTCGACACAACATAAGCGATAAACCATTGTTATAGCAAAAGTTTGAGCCGGGTTCAAACTTCATTTCTTTATTTAATAGAAACTTATAGAAGTCCTCGGCTTTGTACATATCCATGTCATCATTAGATTCATTAAGAGTCAGGCTTTTCCAATCAAGCCCGGCAGACATGCTTAATAAATGCTGAATTTGAATATTATATTTTTCCCTGACCCATTTGGCGGTACCATAATCCATAAAATATTTTTCTACAGGTTCATTTACATTTCTAATTAAGTGCTTATCGATAGCAATTCCTATCAACGCGGAAGTTATACTTTTCGTTACCGAATGAATCCGATGAGGCCTATTAAAAAAATAATTATAAAAATATTCTTCTAAAACTAATTTGCCGTCTTTTAAAATTAATAAGCTATGAATATTTGGAATCTCCTGGTTTAATATCTTATTTATAAGATTATAGATATAAGTTGAGTCTATATTAACATCTGCCAGTGACGCACATATAAAGTCATCTCCTCTCTCTGCCGGCTTTACATAACGATACCTTTTAAGGCTTTTTCCATTTTCATCAAATCTTGGAATTTTATAAGTAAGCTCTTCATTTGAAATCATCTTCATAATAAATAGAAATGAGTTACCGTTTTGAACGGATTTAATTCCATGAATAACACTGTCTGCGGGGAAAAATTTCCCGCTGTATTTAATAAGTCCCCAATATTGTTCAAAATAAATGCTGTCTTCCGAAATAAAAAGTTTTTCCGCAGGTATTCCGTACCAATCTTCAGAAGGTTCATCCGTAAAAAGCTGTAGTCCATTTAAGTTATTAATAAAAAACAGGTATTGCCGGGGATTCCGAGTTGAATC
>DATKLQ010000089.1:0-11291 GCA_035542335.1 Ignavibacteriaceae bacterium
GTATATAAATTTAGCACTGAAGAAATTATACTTATCCTGGAAAAGCCATTTCATAAAAATCTTGTCGCCGTCCCAGAGATTAAGATCGAAAAGCTTTTCATTGGGGATCCATTCAAGAATTCCTTCAAGAGAATCAATTAATTTTCCCTTGAACCGATCTGCAGTGAAAAGAAAAACATACCAGTCTTCTTTTTTATCGAACAAAGGGAAAGAAATAAATCCTCTCAGGGTTAAAGATTTTACTTCCAAGCCGGATTCTTCTTTAATTTCCCTTATCGCGCATTCTTCGGGTGTTTCCCCAGGCAGAAACTTGCCTCCAAGCCCGTTCCATTTTCCCTCATGGTAATCATTTTTTTTCTTTACTCTATGGAGCATTAAAGTTGAATTTTTCTTCTTATCAATCACATAACAAAGGGTAGCTAGTTTCATATCACAAATATAAAGTTGTCCATTGGAATATGGTATTGACACTATTATTTTACTAAAGTATGTTTTACCCGAGCTTAGATTTTAATTATCTATTTAATTCTTCTTTAAAAGAAAAATGCAAAATTTATTTGGGTATTTAAAAAAAATTAGAAATATTATATACATAAATTTTAGAAAGAAAATAAAAAGGAGAGTCGGGTGATGTCAGAAATATTCGGGGTTCCCGGAAATGAAGAAAACAATGATCTGGAGAATGCTGATCATTTCGGGGAGAAATATTTAAATCCTCAGGAGGAGAAATCAGGATCGGATCTTTTCGCGGCAAAGAAAAAAGATGAAGAAGATGATTTCGAAGATGAGGATGATTTCGAGGATGAGGACGATTTTGAAGATGACGAGGAAGATGCAGAAGATGAAGAAGAAGATCTTTTCGAAGAGGAAGAGCCTGACGAGTTTAATGAAGAAGAATTTTATGAGGAGGACTTCGACTTCAATGAGGAGGATGAGGATGATGATGAAGAAGATCTATTCGATGACGAAACCCAGTATAACTAATGAAGTTCTTGATGAATCAATTCAAACCTTGCATTATGCAGATCCGCTCTCAGTCCCTAAATACTTCTCTTTAAGCAAATAATTTTTTACATAGTCGGTTACCCCGTCTTCAAGAGATGAAACGGATTTCGTAAAACCGGCTTTTTTTATTTTATCCATTTTTGCTTCGGTAAAATACTGGTATTTTTCCGCAAGGTGCCCGGGCATTTCCATATATTCGATGTTAAGAGGTTTCCCTAATGCATCAAATAAAGCTTTGACGAGATCATTCCATGTTCTTGCGGTTCCGGAACCCACATTGAAAAGTCCGTTCTTCCCCGGATTGTTCAGGAAAAAAAGCGTTATATCCACTGCATCCTTCACGTAAAGGAAATCTCTTTTCTGTTCTCCGTCTTTATAACTAGAGTTCTTTGATTTAAACAATTTTACTTTACCTGACGATAATGCCTGTTCGAAAGCTTTGTGAACCACACTGCGCATATCTCCTTTATGATATTCATTCGGCCCGTAGACATTAAAATATTTTAAGCCTGCTATTCTGCCTAATAAATTTTCCTTTAAAGCCCAGAGATCAAAAAGATGTTTTGAATAGCCGTACATATTCAGCGGCCTGAGTGATCCCAATTCGGCTTCAGAATCATTAAAGCCCATTCCTCCGTTGCCGTAAGTAGCTGCCGAAGATGCATAGATAAACCTGGCATTGGTACGTACGCAGAAATCGGCAAGCTTCTTAGTGTACTCGTAATTATTCCTTAAAAGAAGATCGGCATCCTTCTCGGTTGTTGAGGAGATAGCCCCCATATGAATTATTGCCGAAATACCGTGTTTCAGCTTGGTTTCAATCAGCTCAATGAAACTATTTTTATTTATAAAGTCGTCGAATTTCAGTCCGGTCAAATTTTTCCATTTCTCATCGGTGCCGAGCTCATCAACCACCATAATATTTTTTTGATTCAAGGTATTTAGCCTCCAGATGATCGCACTTCCTATAAACCCCGCGCCGCCTGTAACAACTATCATTTTATTTTCCGTTAATGATTATTTTTTGTTAAAGATAATTTAATTATAATTGATTTTGATTCAAAAATCTATGG
Organism: Ignavibacteriaceae bacterium; assembly: GCA_035542335.1. GTDB lineage: Bacteria > Bacteroidota > Ignavibacteria > Ignavibacteriales > Ignavibacteriaceae > DATKLQ01. The sequence goes on from DATKLQ010000089.1 coordinate 2,079, forward strand.
AACACTACTCAGCCCGCGCTTAGGTCTTGGGCTGAGAATAATATTTTGTGATAAAGAATTGCTTCCTGCATTGACAAGAGTTTAATATTTTTTATATTTGAAGCAGACTTTAAGTTCTTTCTAAATAATTTCTTATCAAGAACGGCTGAGGGAACAGGCCCGCAGACGCCGTAGCAACCCCGATAAAATCGGGGTGCTAATTCCTGCCCCTCAACATGGTTGGGGGGAAAGATGAGATGAAGATCTCTTATCGGCCTCTTCGGATCATCTGAAGAGTTTTTTTGTTTTAAATATTAACAGTTATGAATGAAACAACCCAAATATTAAAAAAATTACTTGCTGAACGGATCCTTGTCTTAGACGGTGCCATGGGTACAATGATCCAGCAGCACAGGCTTTCAGAATCCGATTTCAGGGGAGATTTATTCAAGAATCATCCTTCCGATTTGAAGGGGAATAATGATCTTCTGAATTTAACCCAGCCGGAGATAATTAAAAATATCCATAAGGAATACCTGCTGGCCGGTTCCGACATTATTGAAACCAATTCATTTAATGCTACGGCAGTATCGCAGGCTGACTACGGGCTCCAGCATTCGGCATATGATATTAACTATGCCGCGGCAAAAATTGCTGTCGAAGCCGTGAAGGAATTCTCTTCAACCGATTCATCCAAACCCAGGTTTATTGCCGGCGCACTCGGACCTACAAATAAAACATGTTCCCTTTCCCCTAACGTTAACGATCCGGGTTACCGCGCAATAAATTTTGATCAGATGATGCAGGCTTACTATGATGCGGCAAGAGGTTTGGTTGACGGCGGAGTCGATATACTTATAATCGAAACTATATTCGATACTCTTAATGCAAAAGCCGCAATCTTTGCAGTTCAAAAATACTGCGAAGAAATAAACAAGGATGTCCCGGTGATGATTTCCGGGACAATAATAGATAAAAGCGGAAGAACATTATCGGGCCAAACCACCGAAGCTTTCTGGATTTCTGTTTCACATACAAAAAATTTATTGAGTGTCGGCTTGAACTGTTCGCTGGGGGCGAAAGAAATGCGTCCTTACATTGAGGAGCTTTCAAGGATTGTTCCCTATTATGTAAGCATTTATCCCAATGCCGGGCTTCCTAACGAGATGGGTGAGTATGAGGAAACTCCACGTGTGACATCATCAATTCTTGAAGAGTACGCGCGGGCAGGTTTCTTTAATATTGTGGGAGGCTGCTGCGGTACTACTCCGGAGCATATAAAAGCTATCGTTAAAATATCTAAAAAATACAAACCGAGAAAAATTCCTTCAGTGGAGTCTTTCCTCAGGTTGAGCGGAATGGAGCCGCTTGTAATACGTCCGGAAACTAATTTTGTGAACGTGGGGGAAAGGACTAATATAACCGGATCAAAAAAATTCGAGAGGCTGATTTCCTCGGAGAATTATGAGGAAGCATTGACTGTTGCAAGGGATCAGGTTGAAGGCGGTGCCCAGATCATCGATGTGAATATGGATGCGGCAATGATAGATTCTGAAAAGGCTATGGCAAAGTTCCTGAACCTAATCTCTGCCGAGCCCGACATTGCAAAGCTTCCCGTAATGATCGATTCTTCAAGGTGGCCTGTTATAGTTGCCGCATTAAAGTGCCTGCAGGGCAAAAGTATTGTGAATTCTATAAGTCTTAAAGAAGGAGAAGAGGTTTTTAGAGAACATGCAGGAATAGTCAGGCGGTTCGGCGCGGCAGTTATTGTAATGGCATTCGATGAAAAAGGTCAGGCAGATAACATACCGAGAAAGGTTGAGATCTTTAAAAGGGCATACAAAATTCTGACTGAGGAGGCGGGTTTCCCTCCCCAGGATCTAATATTTGATCCGAATGTTCTTACTGTAGCAACAGGGATAGAGGAGCATAACAATTATGCAGTAGATTTTATTGAAACCACAAGATGGATAAAAGAAAATCTCCCGCTTGTGAAAGTTTCAGGAGGAGTAAGCAACCTTTCGTTTTCTTTTCGCGGTAATGAGATAGTACGTAAAGCAATGCATTCCGCTTTTCTTTTTCACGCCATTAAAGCCGGCTTGGATATGGGCATTGTGAATGCCGGACAGCTGGAAGTGTATGAACAGATACCTAAAGATCTGCTCGAGCTTGTTGAAGATGTAATTTTAAACAGGAGACCGGATTCAACTGAAAGGCTTTTGACTTTTGCAGAGAAAATTAAGCAGAAAGAGAAAGAGCCGGAGAAATTAGATGAGTGGAGAAAACTTCCGGTGCAGGAAAGACTAACATATGCACTGATTAAAGGCATCGCGGATTTTATTGAAGAAGATGTTGAAGAAGCACGCCTGCTCTATTCGCGTCCTTTGGAAGTTATTGAAGGCCCCCTAATGGATGGAATGAATGTAGTGGGCGATCTATTCGGAGCAGGGAAAATGTTTTTACCTCAGGTAGTGAAGAGCGCAAGAGTAATGAAGAAGGCTGTGGCTAAGCTCATTCCTCATTTAGAAGCGGAGAAGGAAAAGAGCCTCTCGCTGCGCGATCAAGGCAAAGTTGTGATGGCTACCGTGAAAGGCGATGTCCACGACATCGGTAAAAATATTGTCGGAGTGGTTTTAGGCTGCAATAATTATAAGGTAATTGATCTCGGTGTAATGGTAAGCGCCGAAAAAATTCTTAAAGCTGCCATTGAAGAAAAAGCGGATATAATCGGGTTAAGCGGATTGATTACTCCTTCTTTGGATGAAATGGTTCATGTCGCTAAAGAAATGGAAAGAGCCGGGTTCAAGCTTCCCCTCTTGATTGGCGGCGCTACTACTTCAAAAATTCATACGGCTGTAAAAATTGCGCCCAGTTATTCCGGTACCACAATCCATGTGCTTGATGCTTCCAAGAGTGTCCCGGTTGTAAGTAGTCTTCTTAGCGAAGATAATTCGGCGAAAGAAAAGTTTGAAGCATCTTTTTCCAGGGAATATGAAAAGCTTAGAGCAGATCATTTAAAGAAAAAAGAGGATAAAAATTTCCTTACCCTCGAGGAAGCAAGAAACAATAAGCTTAAGATAAATTGGGAAAATTACTTCCCTCCCGCTCCTAAGAAAACAGGAGTGACTGCTCTAAAGGATTACTCCCTTTCAAAATTACGGGCCTATATTGATTGGACCCCTTTCTTTTTAACCTGGGAGCTTAAAGGAAAATATCCTGCAATATTTGAAAATAAAAGATATGGAGCCGAAGCAAAAAAACTTTATGAAGATGCAAATAAAATTCTTGATAACATAATTGAGAAAAAGCTTCTGCAGGCTGACGGGATATTCGGGCTGTTCCCGGCTAATTCCGTAGGCGATGATATTGAAATTTATACTGATGAGAAAAGGAAAGGAATTAAAAAAGTATTACATACGTTAAGATCTCAAACAAGAAAGCCGGATTCTCTGCCTAATCTTGCACTAAGCGACTTCATTGCCGCTAAGGAAAGCGGCAGTAAAGATTATATAGGCGCATTTGCCGTGACTGCCGGGATCGGGGTTGAAGCTTTAATTAAAAGGTTTGAAAGCCAGCATGACGATTACAGCAGCATTATTGTTAAAGCATTGGCCGACAGGCTTGCTGAAGCCTTCACTGAGCATCTTCATGAGCTTGTAAGAAAGGTGTACTGGGGATATTCTCCGGAAGAAAAATTAGGGAACGAAAACCTTATAAAAGAAGAATATACCGGAATCCGTCCTGCTCCCGGTTATCCTGCACAGCCTGATCATACGGAAAAATTAATAATATTTGATCTGCTTGATGTAGAATCGTGTCTGGGTTCAATAGCATTAACTGAGAATCTTGCAATGCATCCCGCCGCATCGGTGTCGGGCTTGTATTTTTCACATCCGCAGGCAAAATATTTTAACGTTGGAAAGATTGGAAAAGACCAGGTGATCGATTATCATAAGCGGAAGGGAATGAGTCTGGAAGAAACCGAAAGATGGCTGAGGCCCATTTTAAATTACGAATAGTGAATCAATTATCTTACTTCATTCCTATCACTTAATTGATCATTGAATGTTGATAGTTGAATATTGAACATTATAAAGAAGTATTTTTTAGTTATGAATCTGCCGAAAGGGAAAATATTCAATGCTCAATGTACAATACTTAATTACTTAAATTAAATTTTCTTCACTATCCGTTATGTTTTTCGGCTCGGCCCAGCTCTTCCGATGCCATGGTCTCTCGCAGGTATTGCAAAACGGATTATTGTCGATCCTTAATCTAATCTCATTGATTGCTGAAGCAGTTTTCGGGGAGATTTCAGAGCACCTATAGAAAAAACCTAAATAATTAAGCTATTTTAGACCTGGAGTAAAATTTATTAAGGAGAGAATGCCCAATTCTTCAATGAAAAATTTAATTGATAAATATTTTTATGGATTATTGACCGGATTTTTTTGATTTTTATTATACAGTTTTAATTTTTTTTAAAGATTTTTATGGCGATAATTAAACCTTTCAGGGCTTTAAGACCGTCCGGCAAATCGGCGCATCTGGTAGCAAGCGTGCCTTATGACGTAGTAAACAGGGAAGAAGCTGAAGATCTTGCCGGAAATAACCCGCTGAGCTTTTTAAGAGTAAGCCGGGCGGAAATTGAACTGGATGAAAAAATTAATCCTTATTCAAAAGAAGTTTATCAAAAGGCAAAAGAGAACCTGGAGAAATTAAAGCAAGAAGTTCCTTTAATAATTGAGCATGATCCCCGCTTTTATTTATACAGGCTTATTATGGACGGCCGTGCACAAATTGGGATCACCGCAGTTTTTTCAGTCGATGATTACGACAATAATGTAATCCTAAAGCATGAAAAAACACGGAAGGAAAAAGAGGACGACCGGACTAATCATATTGTAACAACCGAAGCTCAAACCGGTCCTGTTTTTTTAACTTACAGGGGAATAAAAAAAATTAATGATGTCGTCGATAAAATTATTAAAACAAAACCATTGTATGATTTTGAATCCGTCGATAAAATACATCACACGATTTGGATTGTACCGGAAGAAGATAATCAGGCTATCATAAATGAAATAGCTGAAGTGAAAAACCTTTACATCGCAGACGGGCATCACCGGGCAGCAAGCGCAAGCCGGGCTAGGAGAGTCAAACAGGATAAAAATCAAAAACACAAGGGAAATGAAGAATATAATTATTTTATCGGCGTGCTTTTCCCGGCCGAGCAGCTTAAGATACTTCCTTATAACCGTGTCGTTTTTTCTCTGAACGGATTATCAAAAGATCAATTTTTAAACAAGCTCAAAGATAATTTTATTATTGAGAAGAGCGCCATAAAGGCACCTGTAGAAAAATTGAATTTTGGTGTTTATATTGAGGGAGAATGGTATTTATTAAAAGCAAATGATTCGGTGTCTAAAAGGAGTTCTTTATCTGATTCCGTATCGGGCACTCTTGATGTGAGCGTTCTACAGGATTATATTCTTAATCCTATTCTTGGAATTGAAGATATAAGGACAAGCAAAAATATAGATTTTGTCGGAGGTATCCGGGGTACAAAGGAGCTTGAAAAAATAGTCGATTCAGGAAAAGCTGAACTTGCATTTTCACTTTATCCTGTTTCAGTTAATGATCTGATGAAGATTTCGGATGCAGGAGAAATTATGCCGCCCAAATCAACCTGGTTTGAGCCGAAGCTTAGAGACGGATTGCTTGTCCATTTGATATAACAATTTAGCAATTTAACAATGCAGCAATATAACAATTACAAAAAATCTCTAAAGATCCTATTCTCTTTTTTGTATTTCATTAATTAGTTCACTATTAGTTCATTAATTAGTTCATCAATTAACTTTAACTCAGATGAGGGAATATGGCAAATCGAATATATAATTTCAGTGCAGGACCGGCTGTACTTCCGGAAGAAGTCCTTTTAGAAGCCCAGGAATTTCTTTTTTCACTTCCCGGGGTCGGGATGTCTATTCTGGAAATAAGCCACCGTTCGAAAGCATTTGATAAAATTATCCTGGAAGCAGAGCAGGAATTGCGTTCGCTTTTAAATATCAGCGACAACTATGCCGTTCTGTTCCTGCAGGGCGGAGCGTCGCTGCAGTTTTCAATGGTGCCGCTGAATTTAATGCCTAATAAAAAAGCGGATTATATAATTACAGGCAGCTGGTCGAAGAAAGCTTTGAAGGAAGCAAAGAGGGTAGGAGCAATAAATGTTGCTGCAACTACCGAAGCCGAGAATTTTAAACGAATCCCGATGCAGAATGAATTGAAACTCGATCCTTCTGCCGATTATGTCCATTTCACTTCTAATAATACTATATACGGAACAGAATGGCAGACAGAACCGCAGACCGGCGATGTGCCCTTAGTATGCGACGCCTCTTCCGATATTCTTTCCAAAAAAATTGATGTGAATAAATACGGGTTAATTTATGCAGGCGCACAGAAGAATATGGGACCTTCCGGCGTAACCCTTGTAATAATCAGAAAAGATCTTGCTGAAAGAGCTTCCGACGAGCTTCATACAATGCTGAATTACAAAATTCATATTGAAAATAAATCCCTTTATAATACACCGAATACTTTCGGGATTTATGTGATTAACCTGGTAGCAAAATGGCTGAAGAAGCACGGAGGTCTCGATGCAATGTACAAGGTTAATAAGCAGAAAGCCGAAGTACTTTATAAATGTATAGATGAAAGCGGCGGCTTCTATAAAGGTCATGCCGAAAAGGACAGCCGCTCACTGATGAATATTACATTCAGAATGCCGACTGAAGAGCTGGAGAAAAAATTAATTGCAGACGCAACTGCAGCCGGGTTTGACGGATTGAAGGGACACCGTTCGGTCGGCGGCCTCCGGGCATCCATTTACAATGCATTCCCGCTTAAAGGCGTGCAAGACCTGGCCGGGTTCATGAAAGATTTTCAGGCTAAACATGCAGATGAAAAGGTTGCAGCAAAATAAAAATGCCGTTTTAAAATTTTTGGGATTGCTCCTTTTATTCCTTGCTTTAGTTTTAAGCTCCTGTTCCAAAAAAGATAAAGGCAAGATGGAAGCCTTCAGCGCAGAAGCGTTCGCTTATGACCTGGGAAACGGCTGGGAAGTAAATGCATCGGTATTTGCGAAAGGCTTCAAGCAGGAAAAAAAGGGTGAAAATTATACGGCACTGCTTTCTTATGATCTCGATCTGATTATCCCCAAAGGCGATACAATAAAATCATTAATCAGCCGGACTGAAGACAAAAGTAATAATGAAGAGATGATCGATACCCAGCTTGAAGCGCAGTTTAATCTTGATTCTACTTATGCGCCCGGAAAATATTCTGTTATATTCAGAATTAAAGACGGTTTGACGGACCGTTCCGCAACTGCAGCTGCCAATTTTGAGATTACTAAAGAATAGCAGACCAAGAATAATTTTTATCTATTTTCATTTAATCCCTCTCTGAAAAAAGAGAGGGATTTTTTTTGAAGATTGGGATTATAGCTAAAGAGAGATTTTTAAAACAAATATTCAATGCTAAATCTTCAGTATCTTTCTCTCTTTTGATTGATCATTGAACATTGATTATTGAACGTTGAATATTTTTCGAAGAAAGGGATTAATAGGTTTGGATTACTACCAGACTCAATCCTTCTACTCCATAAACTCTCTCGGAATCAGCTTTCTTCCTGCGTATCCTGCTTCTAAATCATGATAATACATAATTTCATCTTCATCGCTGCGCCAGCATAAAAATACTTCACGGCCTTCTATTATTGCCGGGAAATCAACTAGTCCGATTGTAAAGTTCCAATCCTTATAATGGCATCCGATCTCTTCAATTTCCTGTATAAAGCTGTTTATATCATCTGCCATTTTTCCGATTACCGGGTTATCTTTTACTTCCCCGCCCAGATCATCTGCCAGCAGGCGCATTTCTTTTGAAGTTTCCAGAATATCTTTAACTATTCTTTTAACAAGCGGTAATGTCCGTTTAGCTTCATATGGAGTGAAATGTTTAATATCTGTAGTCATAATCTTGATTTCAAGATAGTATAATCTTTGTACTCTAAAAATGCAGAAGCAATTTATAAGTCAAACATACAAAATTAACTCAAGTTTATATACTATCTCGATCATAAAATGTTTCTTCGTGAAAAAATGCAAAAGTTCCTTTTTCTAAGGTAAAAATAAGAATCTCCCTAAATAGGGAACGAAAATTATCTATCTCTTGTAGAAGTTCTCAATTATCTTGAGTTTTAGAATTAAATGAATTATATGGTTGATGCTTAGAAAACTGATTTGGGTTCTGCTATTTCTTCCGTTTATTGAATTTTCAGCAGGTACGCCCGGCGAATCTGAAAAAATCAAACCTTTTAATAATAATACTTTCCGGGAAACCGGTAGTCATTCACCGGAGCTGGCAGTTGTCGGGGACCTGCAGAGAACCTCGCTTCCTGAAATTTTAATGAATCGGGAACAGAATGATTTTGAAAGGGAGCAGATAGTTGAGGCAATTTCGAAAGAGAGTTTGAGCGGCGTAATCCTTCTGGGCGATTTAGTATTTGAAGGGGCGGATGATGAGGAATGGAAATATTTCGATAACCTAACAGGCTGCATTTCCTCAAATGGTATCCCGATGTTTTCTCTTATGGGCAATCATGAATATTACGGAAGAAACCGGACGGCTTTGGCTCACGTATCTTCCAGGTTCCCCCAGATTGCTTTAGCTCAAACATGGTATTGCCTTAAAGCAGACAGCATATGTTTGGTTTTTCTGGATTCGAACTACGGAGTGCTCGGTGAGAGAAAATGGAATGAAGAGCTTAATTGGTTAAAAGAAAGTCTGAGGAAAGATGACAATGACATTTCTATTAAAGGCATCATCGTATTCCTTCATCATCCTCCCTACTCAAACAGTTTAATTATAGGGGATAATGAAAAGCTTCAAAAGGATTTGGTTCCCATATTTAATTCCTCTAGAAAAACAATAGCCATGATCAGCGGGCATGCGCATACATATGAAAGGTTTGAAAGCAATGGAAAGGCATTCATAATTTCCGGCGGGGGCGGGGGACCAAGGGTTAATTTAAACAACGGTGAAATGAAACATAAGGACCTCTGCTGTCTTCCCTCTCCAAGACCATTCAATTATCTTATTTTGAAAAGGAACAATGATAAAATTGAAGTTACCGTAAAAGGTTTAAATAAAGGGGAAAATAAATTC
>DATKLQ010000090.1:0-2167 GCA_035542335.1 Ignavibacteriaceae bacterium
GTATTTTCCCGTGTCCGCGCTCAGGTTAGTCATCTTTTCGGTGATCAAAGGTTTAATCAAAATTTCATGCATCGGCTTATTCCTGTGCTATAGATTCAAAAGTTTTAGAAATGATATCTACTGCGCCTTTTTGCAGCAGAAGCACCTGGTTATTTAAAATATCGTAAGTTGAAGCTTTGCCTGCTTCCAAAATTTTAACTTTCGGTATATTCCGGCCCGACTTATATAAAGTTAAGTCTGTCTCCGAAGTAAGGATCAAAACTTTCTTTCCGTCAACTTTTAAAGCTTTCAGCAGATTCACCAGCTCTTTAGTTTTCGGCTGCTCGAATTTAAAATCCTCAATTATCATTAATTGATTATCTTTAACCTTATGGCTGAGGGCGGATTTACGTGCAAGGCGTTTAACCTTTTTAGGCAAATCTTGTCTGTAATTTCTAGGCCTTGGCCCAAAGATAGTACCGCCGCCGACCCATAAAGGAGAGCGGATAGTACCGGCGCGTGCTCCCCCTCTTCCTTTTTGCCTCCAAGGTTTTTTGCCTCCTCCTCTAACTTCGCCTCTTTCCTTGGCTTTATGGGTTCCCTGCCTTTGATTAGCCAAGTATGATTTTACGGTAAGATATACCGCGTGATCATTCGGTTCTACGGCGAAAATATCCTCCGATAAATCTATTTTTTCACCGGAAACTGATCCGTCTGTTTTATATATATCTATTTTCATGTTTGGAATTCTTGTTAATCTATTTTTTAATTAATTCAACAATTGAATTAATTGATCCCGGTACAGCCCCTTTAATCATAATTAAATTCTGCTCGGGGACTATCTTTACAACCTTCAGATTAGAGATTGTAACATTATCATACCCCATCCTGCCCGCCATTCTCTGACCCCTGAAGACTCTCGAAGGATGGGAGCTTGCACCAATAGAGCCCGGCGCTCTTACCCTATCGCTCTGTCCGTGGGTTACCATTCCAATCCCGCTGAAATGATGTCTCCTGACAACACCCTGGAAACCTTTGCCTTTGCTTTTGCCTCTTACTTTAATTTTCTCACCTTCCTGGAATAAATCAACTTTTATCTCATCCCCGATTTTATAATTAGAGTCTGCCGGGAATTTGAATTCATTTAAAGCAAGAACAGGAGGAGTTCCGGATTTTTTATATTGTCCCATTAAAGGCTTGCTTATATTTTTTTCCTTTCTGGAACCAAAACCGAGCTGGAGAGCTTCGTATCCGTTTTTTTCTTTAGTTCTCACAGATACAACTTTGCAGGGCCCGGCTTCAATAACCGTCACAGGCACAAGTTCCCCATTTGCATCAAAGATGTTCGACATACCGATTTTTTTTCCGATTAGACCGGGCATTTTTAGCTCCAAAATTTCTTACAGCTTAATTTCTATATCTACCCCAGCAGGGATATCCAGTTTGCTTAAAGAATCTACAGTTTTATTATTGGAATTATGAATATCGATAATTCTTTTATGAGCCCTGGTCTCAAACTGTTCCCGCGATTTTTTATCAACATGAGGCGAACGAAGCACGGTGTAAACGGTACGCCTTGTCGGCAGAGGAATAGGCCCCGAAACTACCGCACCAGTTGATCTAACTGTTTTGATTATTTTTTCCGTTGATTTATCGATCAGGATATGATCGTAAGATTTCAACTTGATTCTAATTTTTTGACCAGGCAATTTTAAAACTCCTTAAACACTTAAATTGATCCTATCTGAAACGATGCATAAAAAAGGGAGCTTAAGACTCCCTTCTTCTCCAGCAACTGCCGGACAATATTCGTTATTGTATAATTTTTGTAACCAGACCGGCTCCTACGGTTCTGCCTCCTTCACGGATAGCGAACCTTAATCCTTCTTCCATCGCTATATCGCCGATCAGCTCAATGCTTAATTTTACTTTATCGCCGGGCATAACCATTTCAGTTCCTTCAGGGAGTGAAGCAACCCCGGTTACGTCCGTAGTTCTGAAATAAAACTGAGGCCTGTACCCGTTAAAGAAAGGTGTATGACGGCCGCCTTCTTCTTTTGAGAGGATATAAACCTCCCCTTCAAATTTCTTATGAGGCGTAATCGATCCGGTTTTAGCCAGAACCATTCCTCTTTCTATTTCATTCTTATCAATGCCTCTTAATAATATTCCGGCATTATCACCGGCA
>DATKLQ010000091.1:0-8551 GCA_035542335.1 Ignavibacteriaceae bacterium
GGAAATCTGAGCTCCCCTTCCTTTACATATATTCAAGGTTCTTCAGAATTAAATAATTTTCCGCAGAACGGGATTGGAATTAGGAATAATGACGGAATTTCTGAACTTACATTTGCTTCCACTGCGGGAAACGATAATATAGATACTGCTTTGCATAAAGTAGGACGTTTTTGCTTAAAAAACGGAATACCTTTCACAGCATCTGAATTTCAAATCTCCTGGAATTTTTCAGGAATAATCAATACGATTATTACGGGCAGCGGATTTTCAAATATTACTTCCCCTGACCAACATACAAATTTACTTTTCTATCCCGATACAACGGCACCTAAACTTCTAAAAGCTGAGTGCATCAATATAAATAATATCAGATTGGATTTTTCGGAAGAGCTGGAAAAGTCTTCTGCAGAAAATACCGGGAACTATTCCATTGATAACGGAATTGATATTGAATCAGCCTCTTTATCTCCGGAAGGCACAGCGGTTACATTGAAAACATCGGAACATTTATTAAATATTAATTACACCTTAACTGCACTAAATCTTTCCGACAGAGCAGGAAATAATATATGTCCGCCCTGGAATTCCATTCAGTATACTTTTCATGGAATCCATAAGCTTGCTTTAAAATTTTTCCTAGAAGGTCCTTTTAGAAACGGGAAAATGGAAACTAATTTAAGAAAGCTGAACCTGCTTCCCAAAACGCAGCCCTATAATAAAACGCCCTGGAATTATCATGGCAGCGAGTATACAGACAGTCTGCCTGCCGACGTAGTGGATTGGGTGCTTGTTGAGCTTAGATCCGGAATTCCGGATTCGACAACAAAATACAGGAGGACTGCATTTGTAAAGAATGACGGCACTCTCCTGGATCCGGATGGCAATGCTTATCTCACAATGACAAACCTTCAGAGCGGAAATTATTATGTAGTAGTTAAGCATAGAAATCATTTAACTGTAATGAGTTCAGAGCCGGTAAGATTAGCTCCGGATTCTTTGTCTTTTTATGATTTCAGCAGCTCACAAAACAAAGCTTATGGGAATGCCCCGGAAGCAGATCTTGGGGGGAATATCTTCGGCATTTATTCCGGGGACGGAAACGGCAGCGGAGAAATTAATGATAATGATTATAAGGACGTCTGGAAACCCGAGAACGGATCAATGGGTTATGAAGCAGGTGATTATGATTTGAACGGCGGAGTCAATATTTCCGACAAAAATTTATTTTGGAGAATTAATAAAGGCAAGGTTACGCAAGTTCCATGAAAGGGAGAAAATATGAAATCGATTCTAATGTGTTTTTTGTTTTTTGCAAATTTTTTTATCTATCCTACCACAATTAGCGGAAGATTTATAGTTTATAATTATTCCGATACTTCTGCCGGTATTAAGCTGCAGATAAATACCAATATTGAGAACGGCAGCCTTGGAGGCGCAACATTTATAATTAATTTCGACACCGCTTCCCTTTCATTCAACAGTCTTCCCGAAGAAAATTATAATTATACATTTCATAATTTCAGCGGGGGCAGTTATGAAAAAGCTTTTTTAACAAAAGTTTTGCCGAACCAATTGTGGATTAATATTGAATCGCTTTCAGATAGTGCCGAACCTGCCGAAGTTATCAGCGGCTGGATGGATGTAATAACTATTAACTTTCGGAAAAAAAATGGGGCGGAGACTTTCTGGGTCGAGGCAGATAAAAATTCTCTCTATTGGAGTGTTTTCGATGGAGATAACAAAACATTATGGGAGCCGGGAGATTTTACGGTAGAAAATACCGTAACGGATAATAAACAAAATACTTTACCGGAGGATTTTGAATTATGCCAGAATTATCCGAATCCATTCAATCCCTCAACTAAAATTAAATTCAAGCTGCAGTCCGGGGGAAATACAAAATTAATTGTATATGATCTCCTTGGTAATGAAATATTGAGACTGGTTGACAAAGATCTTCCGTCAGGAAATTATGAAGCTGAATTGGACGGCAGAAAGCTGTCAAGCGGGATGTATATTTACTCTCTTAGAGTAGACGGGAAATATTCGGGGGTAAAAAAGATGATGCTTCTTAAATGATGAAAATAGCAGCCTTCTAAGAATTCTAACCGAGAAAACCCGGAAGGCTGCCCCCTCTAGTTAAATTTTATTCTTTATTATATTTTATTCTTTATTATTTTAGCCGGTACTCCAGCCGCAACGGTATTAGGCGGTACATTTTTAGTCACAACAGAACCTGCACCAACTATTGCATTCTCTCCGATCGTTATACCGCAGAGAATCGTGGCGGATGAACCGATTGATGCACCTTTCTTAATATAGGTATGCACCACCTGCCAGTCTTTTTCACTCTGCATGCTCCCGTCCTGATTAACCGAACGGGGATACTTGTCGTTTATAAATGTAACATTGTGACCGACAAAAACGTTATCTTCAATATGCACACCTTCACAGATGAAGGTATGGGAAGATATTTTGCAATTTTTTCCGATTGTAGCATTTTTCTGTATTTCAACGAATGTACCTATCTTGGTATTATCATCTATGCTGCAGCCGTAAAGGTTTACAAAATCAAATATCTTTACATTCTCCCCAAGCTTGACGTTATTTATATTCTTTTTTTCATTAATTGAAGTTTCAGGCATTTGGATTCCCCCTGTTTTTAATATGCAAGAGCAGACGATCTAAGTTCCATTACTTCCCCTTTATTCTTTATTGATTTATCCGCAGCTTCCATAATTTTAATAATATCCAATCCGTCCTTTCCGTTTGTCAGCGGCTGCCGGTTTTCGCGGATTGATGAGACAAATTCTTCAACTCCCTCGGCAAGAGCTTCAGTCTGCTGAACCTTGGGAGAATACATATCGCCGATTCTGTATTGAACGAGCGCAGCGTGAATGCTGGCATCGGATTTCATATCGATACCTGCGTCGTATACTTTTATTTTTTCAAGGTTTTCCATGTCGTCAAAAACAAGCATCTTTTTATTTCCGCCCACAATCATTCTCCTGATTTTAACGGGCGAAGTCCAGTTAACGTGAAAATGAGCAAAGCAGTTGTTTTCAATATAAAGGGAAATGTGTGCGATATTTTCCTTGCCGTTGTAATTTGCAATTCCGTTAGCTGAAACGGCCAATATTTTAGGATTGTTAAGGACATAATTCATAATAGACAGATCATGAGGAGCAAGATCCCAGACAACATTTACATCTTTCTGGAATAAACCCAAGTTTATTCTGACCGAATCAAAATGAAGAATTTTACCAAGCTCATTTTTATCTACCAGCTCCTTGATTTTCTGCACTGCACCGGTATAGATAAAAGTATGATCGACAAATATTTTTAAATTTTTTCGTTCGGCTAATTCAAGCAATTCTTCTCCTTCAGCCGAATTGGATGTAAACGGTTTTTCGACCCAGACATGCTTCCCGGCATTCAATGCTTCCTTTGCCAACTCATAATGCGTGCTGACCGGAGTTGATATTGCAACCGCATCGATATCGGAATGAATTAATCCTTTCCAGTCTTGGGATATAAGGGCGCTCGGGAACTTAAGTCTTATGAATTTCAGGCGTTCTTCACGTGAATCGCAGGCTATTACCGTTTCAATACTTTCATGGGCGAGGAAATTTCTAACTAAATTAGGACCCCAGTACCCAATCCCTATAATACCTACTTTCATTGCCCTCCTCCGAATTTTACCAGGTTTTCAGCTGTAGAATTTATATCAAATTTTTTCTTCACTTTATTTTCCCCCTCTCGCAAAGAACATGACCGGGATTGTTTTTATTAATATCTGCAGATCCAGCCAAGGAGACATATTGTTAATATAATATAAATCCAGAACTATTGAGTCCTTGAATGAAACAGAACTTCTTCCTGTGACCTGCCATACTCCTGTACACCCCGGTAAAACACCTACTCTTCTCTTCTGCCAATTGGCATAGTTCTCATATTCATACGGAAGGCAAGGTCTCGGTCCGACTAAGCTCATATCGCCTTTAAGCACGTTAAACAACTGGGGAAGCTCATCAAGGGATGTTTTCCTGATTATTCTTCCTACTTTAGTCACCCTTTTAGCATTAATAACTTTCGTAGAATTATCGCGGGTCTGGCTTTCCTTCATGAATTCGAGCATCATTTTCTTCCTTTCCTCATCCTCCCCGCCGTTGACATACATTGAACGGAATTTATAAAATTTAAAAGGTTTCCCGTCTTTCCCTATTCTTGTTTGATAGAAGAAAATTGGTCCGAATGAAGTTACCTTTATAAACATTGCAATTGTTAAGAAAATCGGCGAGAGCGCAATCAAACCCATGACAGAGGCAATGATATCGAACATTCTCTTTAACACTATATTGAAACGGTAATTGATTCTGGAAGAGACATCTACAAGCGGAATATCGACATACTTTTCGGTCTGAACCTTCTGGGCTACAATATCGAACAACTCGGAAGTAACGCGCACGGTAACTTCCATCTGTTTGCAGATATCCAGGATTTCAAGCATCCTATCGTAGCTTACATTATCCATAACAATTAATATTTCATCAATCCTATTGCTCTCCACAATATCCGGGATCTCTTCAATTTTTCCCAGCACTCTTTTGCTGCCGATTATTTCTTCGCCAAGTTCTTTATGATCATCAACAAAACCTATAATATTAATTCCTATAGAATTTTCAAAAAGCAGCTTTGTAGCGATCAGTTTACCTGCTTTTCCGCCGCCTACAATTAAAACATTCCTTTTAAGCTGCTTGTTTTTCAATTTAGTATAAAGACGGCTTAGTACTTCTATTCTAACTAAATATAAAAGCAGCAGGACTGTGACGGTGAAAATAAAAAACGCAAGGCGGGAATCTAAAATAGATGTAACTTTAATAAGAAAAGAAATTACTATAATTGTTATAAATCCGTAAAAAATAGATTTGAAGACGGCTGTGAGATGTGCTGCTCTTACAAGGATAATATTGATCTTATATAATCCGTTATATTGAAAAATAAAGAGATACAAAATTGCAATGCTGATAAGCAGCAGAACCACATTTAATGGTTCGAGGAATTCAATTACATCTTTTTTGTGATACTGCTTTATTATTATATCGGTAATTATAAAGCTGACGAACAGAATTAAAATATCGGATACGAAAAATAAGGTTTTATATTTAGGAATTTTCAGCATGCCCTTCTAAGATTTTTTTTGAAATAATCTTTTTTATTTCGTTTCCACTATGACAAAATCCATGCCTCTAATATTTCATCATTTCTTCTATTATTTGAGCTTTTTTCTATTCTCTTCATCTTAAAATGAGATTATTCCCAAGATTATTATAGCATTAAAAATACATGAAATTTTTTTGGTAGTTTTTTATTTGCGACACAATGAGAACGATATAATATTTTCTTAACACTGCCCATCGCGGAAGATAATTTTTTTAAATATCTTAAAAAAAGAAAGACAAAGTTCCGCAAACATTTTGAAATAAAATAATAAATGCAGCAAACACGATTTGACCCCAAAGCATTGGATTGTTGGTTATCAGGATCTTTACCGGAAGCTTAGAGTTTTTCCAGCTATAAAAAATTTAATTAACTTTTTAACTCCCTTTTATGGCCCTTTTTACTAGCGGAATAATGGTCGTAATATTTGTAATATGAATGATATCCGCTCTTAAAATTAAAATTATTAAGGATAACACCGGCAAAATTATTTTGTTCATTCTTAAGGCGGTTCACAGATTCGTCGAGCCAATCAACTTCGGTAGAATGTGCAGAAACTATAAGGATGCTTGCGTCGACAAATTGCGCCAGAATTTCAGCATCGGAGACAGCCATTACGGGCGGAGAGTCGATTACTACAACATCATAATCTTCTTTAAGTTTCTGTAAAAGGGCTTTCATGGCGCGTGAGCCCATGATCTCCGACGGATTCGGAGGAATTGTACCGGCGGGAATGAAATCTAAATTTCTAATTTCAGTTTTTCTAACGATGTTCTCGTAAGAAAGTTTTCCGAAGAGGTAATCTAAAAATCCGGGTGTTTCATTATCATTAAAGATTCTGTGTACCCTCGGTTTTCTTAAATCACAATCAACGATAACCGACTTCTTGTTTGCCTGGGCAAAACTTGCAGTCAAATTCACGGAAATAATAGTCTTGCCTTCTCCAGGCGCAGAAGTAGTTATCAGCAAAGTCTTTGCATTCTTAGTATACTTAGAAAATTGCACTCTGGTCCTTAGTGTCCGGAATGCTTCGCTGGAAATTGAATCCGGCTCATTCAGCAGAATTAATTCAGAATAGTCTATGCCGTTTTTACTATGGAGCTCTTTTACCTTCGGCACCCATCCGATTAATTCCATTTTTTTGTACTCAATATCCTCGGGTGATTTAATTGTTCTGTCAAAATAATTTTTTACGTAAACAAATCCGAATGAAAAAGCAGCACCGGCAAAAGCCCCAATAAGGATTATAAAAATCCTGTTGGGTTCCGAAGGCGCTGTAGGCGGCCATGCTTCATTCATAATAAAAACATTGCCGGGAATTGACTGCTCATTAATCAATGCTTCCTGATATTTTTCCTCAAGGGAAGAATATAATTTTTCTACTGACATTCTCTGACGTTCCAGCCGTGCTAAATCCAGGGTTTTGCTTGGGAGCTGGTTAAACTTTCCTTCATAATTCGCCACTACGCCGTTTATTTCGTTATATTGAGCCTGAAGCGTTTTATACTTGACATCCTCTTCGAAAGCTTTCTGCGTAAGATCTTTAATTTCTTCCGGGCTTGCATTTAAGATCATATTTTTATATTCAGAGATACTCTTATTCAATTTATCCTGCAGTTCTTTTATTCTTGCATCGTAATCATTTATAATCTCGCTTCTTTTACCGGTAGAAGGATTGCTGGCCAAAGCAAAATCTTTTTGGGCCTTTAATTTTGCTATCTGTTCCTGGAGCAACGTCAGATAGGGTTCCTTGGTTTTATTCAATAGATAATCTGAAAGACTGGGATCTCGCTTCTTTAGTTCCGTCTGATATTGGTTCAGCTTTTGCTCAGATATGGACATTTCAATTTTTGATGCATTCTTTTGCGATTCAAAATCCGATAACCTTGAAATCAAAGCCTGGGCCTGCCAATCAAGTTCTACTACTCCTTTTTGCAGCTGGTATTTCTTAACCTCATCTTCCGCTTTCATTAAATCATTGAGCTTCTCCTCCTTTTGCTCTTCGAGGAATTCTTTAATCACTGTAACCTGTTTTCTGTTTTCCTGGAGGTTAAAATCCTGGTAGGTTTCAGCAAAGATATTTGCAATCAATGCAGCTTCTTTAGGCGAAGGAGATTTAACGTCAATTTCAATAAAGTCCAAATTATTCTTCTGAGTAATTTCAACGTTCTTCGTTATGGTCCTGATAATCTCCCCCTCGGATTTCAATTTGGGTTCGGTTTTGCCGAAAAAATCAGTGCTAAGAATCAGATTAAAATCATTTTTCCTTTTTAATGTTTTAAAAGTATCTTGAACTTCCTCCGCAACTTCATCTATTATGGATGAATTCTGAATAGTTTCGATTTCATTTGCAATAAACCGGTCGCTTTCCGGCCCAAAACCTTCCATACCTGCTAAAGGCTCGTCCATAATAGTTTTCGGTTTGGTAATTTTTAGAACAGTTGAAGCAGTATAAATATCCGGCAAAATAATTGCGTAGACGGTGGAGACTACCAGAAAACTGGCCGTTATTATTATAATCAGCCGCAAATGATCCTTGAAGAGATTAATATAATCCCTTAATGTATTAATCCTGTTTTCAACTGAAACGCTAGAATTTATTTTATCCACTTTTAATCCTATTTATTTAGACTAATGATCAAGTCTGTAACGGTAAGAACTATACCAAGAATAGAAAGACCCATGCTGAAATAATCGCGGAAATACAACCTCGGTTCTCCCGGTACAATAAGGATATCACTCGGTTGTATTTTAGGGACATTTCTTTTCGAGTTTTGTGATAAATGATCTTCCCACATAAGATCATCATAATTTATTTTGATCATCTGCTCTTTTCCATCTTCAAAAACTCTGTATAACCTTACGTCGTCTAAATTTGCCTCCTCGTTGGGACCGCCCGCAAATGAAAGTAAATCTGTAATACTTGTATATTCCGGAACCAAATACTTCCCGGGATACCTGACAAATCCCCACACAGCAATTTTTATATTGATCGACCCGGGATCAGAAAAATCGTAGTACCCGCTTGAATAATATCTCTGGTTAAAATTTTGTGATCCTAACTCTGTATTTGTATTTTGCGCATCAGCCGATTTAACCAGGAAAAAAACGGCCAAAAAAACCCCTAAAAACTTTAACATTTATCTCCTTGGGAAATGATTTTAATTATCCCTACGTTATTCTTTTTAAAGAATAAAATTACAAAAATGCATATGAAAAATAAACGGCTAAAATTACATTGCCCTCATAGCATGATATATGACATATAGCATAAAAATATATGCCACTGCTCCAATCAATTAAAAATATTGAAATAAAGCCGGTTTTTAAG
>DATKLQ010000092.1:0-3962 GCA_035542335.1 Ignavibacteriaceae bacterium
GAGATTAAGATAATGAATGAGAATATTGAAGAAATCTCCTCCTTATTGGGCGAAGGAACCTTGCTGGTTGAGCTAGGGAGCGGAAGCAGTATAAAAATAAGGCTGCTTCTGAACCATATTCCCGGTCTTGCAGGTTATGTACCTGTTGATATTTCGGGTGAACATCTAATGCAGTCCTGCGAAACTTTAAAAGCCGAGTATCCTAATCTCGATATATTCCCGGTTGCGGCAGACTATATGAAGGATTTTGATCTGCCCGAAATTAAAAAAGCTTATGATCATCGGGCGGTATATTTCCCGGGCTCCACAATTGGAAATTTTACTCCCCAAGAAGCTAAAAATTTTTTAGCACGGATTGCAAAAATCTGCGGCAGGAACGGAGGGCTGATTATAGGCGTTGATTTAGTAAAGGATAAAAAAATACTTGAAGAAGCTTACAATGATAGGCTTGGCGTAACGGCAGAATTCAATCTGAATATTTTAAGTCATCTCAATGATGAATTGAACACTGATTTTACCCTGGATAAATTCAGACACTGCGCTTTCTTTAATGATGCTGAAAGCAGAATTGAAATGCATTTGATTTCACAAGAAAGTCAAAACATAAAATTAGACGGTACTATAGTAAGATTAAAAAAGGGTGAAAGCATCACGACTGAATATTCCTACAAATATACTTTGGAGAGCTTCGCTGAATTAGCCTTCGATTATTTTGAAGTTAGGAAAGTCTGGACTGACGACAAAAAATTATTCAGTGTCCAATATTTACGCGTGAAATAATTATTTTTGCGGCTCCATTCCGAACTGTTTCCACTCTTCATAAGAAGGACCGTATATTCCCGGAACTTTTAATCCGGCCAGCCGCATCAGCACTGTAATTTGTGCACGGTGATGGATCTGGTGAATTATAAGCACCTTCAGGACATTCCCCCTAGCCCACATTTCACCGTACATATTAACTTTTTCTTTTAAACAAGAATCGCTCCACTCTCTTTCAACTATTTCAATCAGATTTTCAGAAGCTTTCTTATATTCATTAATGATTTCTGCGGCAGAATCCGGCTGCCTGTTCGATTCCTCAGCAGCTTTAATAGGTGAGCCGGCTGATCTCATCATTTCTCCAATCGCTCCGGTTATATGCCAGGCAAGGCATCCGATGGTCCTCCTGTAATTTTGGAAGGACTGGTTTAATGATTCATCAGTCATAGAGCTGAAAATTTTCAAAGTAGCATTAGCCTCGTCGTTCCAATCCTGTATGAATTCTGTTATTGAGTTATACATTGTAAGCCCCGCCCGTTAGTTTATATTTTTTATTTACTTTGTATGTCTTTCCTCCAGCCTCCCGATAATATCGGAAAATTCAACTCCTTCCTGGGCTAGCATGACAAATAAATGATAAATTAAATCTGAAACTTCATTAATTATTTCATTTTTATCCATATTTTTTGCGGCAATTACGGTTTCAACGGCTTCCTCGCCGAATTTCTGTATTATCCTGTTTTCTCCGCTTTTAAATAGCTCGGCAGTATATGAATTTCCAGGCAAGTTTTTTTTCCTGTTCTTAATCAAATCAAATAATTTATTTAAAAAATTTAGAGAAGGTTCTTTTTCAATTCCGAAACATGAGTACTGCCCGGTGTGACATGTAGGTCCCTGAGGCTCTGCATATATAAGTAATGAATCGTTATCGCAGTCGGTTTTTATTTCGGAAAGCTTTAAATAATTTCCGGATGTCTCCCCCTTTGTCCAAATGCGGTTTTTTGTCCGGCTGAAGAAAGTAACAAGATTTGTTTCAATTGTTTTTTCAAGTGATTCCTTGTTCATGAAGCCGATCATTAATATTTGCCCGGTGTTCTTATCCGTAATTGCCGCAGGAATTAGTCCGTTCAGCTTGCTGAAATTCAATTCTTTAAGATTTACCAAAATATTACCTTTAATTTTTTTTATAATCTTACCGGAATACCGTTAGCCTGCAGGTATTCCTTTAATTCTTTAATAGGAAGAATATTAAAATGGAACAAGCTTGCGGCAAGGCAGGCATCTACTTCAGCTTTCTTGAATGCATCAAGGAAATCTTCCTTTTTGCCTGCTCCTCCCGAAGCAATTACCGGCACGGAAACATTGGAAGTAAGTTCCTTTAAAAATTCCAAATCATATCCCGATTTCGTTCCGTCTTTATCCATGGAAGTTAAAAGAATTTCTCCTGCTCCCATATCGGCAGCTCGCCTGCACCAATCCATTGCATTTATATCAACCTCTTCCCGTCCTCCTTTTATAAAAATTTTGTAGCCGCCATTAACCAGCTTTATATCGATTGCGGCAACTACAGCCTGGCTGCCGAACTGCCTAGAAGCATCGGTTATTAGCTGGGGATCCTTTACTATGGCCGAATTCAGGGATACTTTATCTGCCCCGGATTTTAGCAATGTATCTATGTCCTGCAGCTCGGAAATGCCGCCTCCAACCGTAAAAGGGATTCTGACGGCTTTAGCTACATCCTTCACTAAGTGGAACAATGTTTTTCTTTTTTCCGAAGATGCAGTTATATCCAAAAACACCAACTCGTCCGCACCTTCCTCCGAATACTTAGCCGCGAATTCGGCAGGAGAACCGGCGTCAATAAGATTTACAAAATGAGTCCCTTTTACTACTCTTCCCTCTTTTACATCAAGGCAAGGGATGATTCTTTTACATAGCAACTTCCGCAAGCTCCTCTAAATTAATTTGTTCATCGTAAATTGCTTTTCCTACAATTAAAGCATAAGGATCAATTTTTTTTACTTCATGTACGTTATCGATATTTTTAACTCCCCCTGAAGCAATCAATTTTATATCAGGGTATTTCTTCAAAATTCTTTTATATAAATTAACATTCACTCCCTGAAGTGTTCCATCTTTGGCAATATCTGTGCATAAATATTTTTGAATCCCAAGAGATAAGCAATAATCAATATGTTCATAGATCGAAACAGAGGTATCTTCCGTCCAGCCGTGGACGGCGATTTTTTCATTCTTTGAATCGATTGCAGCAACGATTTTCTCCGGAGCGTATGTACTGATTATCAATTCAAATTCTTTTTTATTCTTCACTGAAAGGGATCCGATTACTGCATATTCGACACCCGCTCCGAAAATTTCGGAAGCAGTTTTAACATCTCTTATTCCTCCCCCGAACTCAATTTTTAATTTTGTTTCTGCCGCAATCTGTTTTATCGTTTCGAGTTCGGTAAACTTCCCCGTTTTTGAACCGAGCAAATCTACAATATGAATCACTGTAAATCCGAGCGACTCAAATATTTTTGCCTGCCGCAGAGGCGGGTTTTTATAAAATGTTATGAAGTCAAAGCTTCCCTTTAAAAGCCTGACAATTTTATTCTGGTAGAGATCTATTGCAGGGATTATCAGCATAATTCGATAAAGTTCCTCAGCAGTTTTAAGCCTGCATCAGCAGACTTTTCAGGGTGAAACTGAACACCGTAAAAATTTTCTCTCTCCATTGATGCGCTGAATTTTATCCCGTTATCGGATGTTGAAGTTGAATATTGATTCTCAGGCAGATAATAGGAATGGGCAAAATAAAATTTAGCGCCGTTATTTATTCCTTCGAAGAGCTTGCTTTTATCCCGGTTCGGCACCACTTTAAATTCCAGATCATTCCATCCCATATGAGGGACTTTAGTTTTGCTTCTGTCAAAAATTTTGGCTTCGCCCGGGAATATTCCCAGACAGGTCACATTCCCTTCGCTGGAAAAGTCTGCCATCAGCTGCATTCCCAGGCAAATCCCGAGCAGAGGCTTCTTCTCAAGCCGCAGGGCACTGAATAAATTCAGCTTATGCAGTTGTCTGACTGCAAAAGAGGCTTCACCTACTCCCGGGAAAATTACCTTCTCGGCATTCAGTATCTCTAATTCATTTTTGGTTATTTTATATTTCTCGTTCAACTGTTCGAGCGCATTAGCAAC
>DATKLQ010000093.1:0-7923 GCA_035542335.1 Ignavibacteriaceae bacterium
TTTCCAAATCTGCTTTTTTCATTAATTCATAAGCGGCATCAGGATCATACCCGGTGTTGTAAAATATTTCAGTATCCTTAATACCGGTTTCATTAACCAGGTCTTTTTTAAGTCCGAGGAAAACCTGGAAACTTGAAAGACTTACGCTCAGCTTTTCCATTCTTGCCAGGTATTCTTTCAATGCACTTTTGTCATCCAGCATTTTATTAAAAGTATCAAATGCATTTGCATTGGAAACTATCACCTTTGCGGTGTATTCTTTTCCATCCCCGGTTAGAACACCGTAAGCCGAGTTCTCTTTTGTAAGTATTTTTTCAACCCTGCTTGCGGTTATTACTTTGCCGCCATGTTCTTCAATATACTTCTCAAAAGCATTGCTTATTTTCTGCGATTTTCCCTTCGGATAATATCCGCCGTATTTTAAATACTCAAAGGTCGGAAGAGCATAATAATACGGTGAAAGTTTTGAAGGAGGTAATCCGTAATATCCCCATAACGATGAAACAATTGCTTTAAGCTTTGGATTCGTTATTCTTGCATCCACAAGATTTCCCCATGTACGATTGAATCCCTTAACTAAATACGGAAAATCCTGGGAGAAAGTATTCATATTAATTTTTCCGCTTGCAGCAGAATATTTTCCTATATCATTATCTATTCCCTCCATATCTTCAAATATTCCTTCTATGCCTGTTTTTTCTTCAGGGAATAATTCTATCAGCTTGTTTATATAAGCCGTAACATTTTTCTGCGGGACCCTTATATCATAATCGGGGAATATCATCCTGAAAAGATTAGGGTGCGGCTCAAATTCAACTTCTTCTATTTCGGGAAATCCGGGGATAAGATTATGAATGCCGTTTCTCTCCCCGACAGTTGTGGAATGAAGCGATACATCAAATTCAAATCCTCCGGGACGCATAAAAGTAGTTGCATATCCGCCGACTTTAGTATGCTGTTCAATCACTAATGCTTTAAACCCCTGCTTTGCAAACGCCGCAGCGCAGCTCAATCCTCCTAAACCTGAACCAATAATAATTGCATCATACTGGTTCTCATCTAAAATATTGCCGAAGCCTTTTGGAAATATCTGCCAGTCGAGCGACAGGAATGCAATTCCTCCCAGCACTTTTTTAATAAAGTTTCTGCGTTCAATAAGATCTGTTCCCATAATTTTTCTCCTCTGTTTATTGATATCTTATTCCGCACGGAAAGAACTTTTATTTATAGGCTAAAATTGGAAAATTTAATCTTAATAAACAATGATATGGAAATTGAAAGATTAAAAGATTTAAAGATTGAAAGATTTAAAGATTGAAAGATTAAAAGATTAAAAGATTGAAAGATTTAAAAATTTGGAACTCTTTATTTCACGCAAAGCCCGCAGAGTTAACCGCAGAGAACGCAGAGAATCTTTAAATCTTTAAATCCGTCTTCATTTCCCGTCTCCGCCTTAGCTTCGCCGGGCAGGCATTCCGCCGGACAGGTCTTTAAATTTTCGCTTAATCATTTCAGAACTATCAACTTTCTCGTTTCCGTGAATCTGCCGGCCTGAAGACGGTAAAGATAAATCCCGCTCATCAAATTGCCCGCATCAAACTTAACTTCGTATCTCCCGGGATTTTTTATCCCGTTGACCAATGTACTTACCTCTCTTCCTAATATATTGTAGATCTTTAATATTACATAGCTGACTGCCGGGATCTCATAAGTGATTATGGTTGAAGGATTGAAAGGATTGGGATAATTCTGCCCAAGGAAAAAGCTTTTCAGGGCTGAAGGCGGTTCGGCTACTCCCACAACAGGATTGACCTTGTTTGTATCGGTAATGGCTTCCAAAATATCGGTATAAACATGTGCCCCGCTAGTACGATCAAATAATCCTGATCCATGATTGCCATAATAACCGACATCCCAGTAATAGGGAACCAATCCATGCCTCTCAATTGAACGGGTTATATACTGCATGTAGTATACGCGGTATTTCTCATATTCAGCATTGAGATCATCACTCCCGAGATTAGTTCGAATGGTCGCACCGTACTCTCCTAAAATTACACCAATTCCTTTATCAACGAATTTAGTCTTCATTTTTTGGAATTGATTATCGGCATACGACTCATTTGCCCAGGTTTCGGTTCTCGTAAGATGCGATGCATTATCTCCCCAACGGATTATTTTATCATCGGTATTTAAAGTGAAATTATAAGGATCGTAATAATGAACTTCGACTAGAAGTCTATTTGGCGCGGAATCCGCGGGTGCGATAAAATAATTTTTAGTATTATCAATGTTTGTGTTATACCCTTGTACGATTAGGTAGCGGTAGTAATTTCGTCCTCCGGTTGAGCGCACTGTATTTACAAATATCTGATTAAAACCATTCTGAACTTTACTATTTTCCGCAGTAGGTGCGGAATAAACATTCGGCATATGGATTTCGTTAGTTCCTGCAAACAAAAGATGCGAGTCATAATCACGGAACTGAAGGGCAATCTGCAGCCACATTGCGGCTAAACGGCGGTTGACGTAAGCAGAATCTGCATAGGAAGGTATCTGCCAGCCGTTGTCCCAATGTTCATTGATAATGGCGTACAAGCCGGCATTCAGCGCATAATTTACAACTTGCTCTACTCGGTCAAGCCATGTTTGATCAATAGTGTATGTCGAAGTATCGTCGATAAATTTACTCCATGCGACAGGTATCCGTACCGAATTGAATCCTGCTGCTTTTACGGAATCCATAATTTTCTGTGTTGTTAAAGGATTTCCCCATGAAGTTTCGTTCGGCAATGCTTCCAAAGTGTTGCCGAGATTCCAGCCCGGAACCATTTTTTGCGATAATTCGAAAGAGTTTACCGTATCCATCCCCGAAGAATCAGGAGGTATACTATCCGCAAGTGTTTTATCTGGAAAAGGAGTATTATGCGGATTCAGATTAGTTTGATCAAAAAACAGATCATTCCGGGCAGCATTCAGAATCGAAACAAATGCAATAAAAAGTAAAACAGGCTTCATTATATACGGTTCCTTATTTTTTTCATATTTAAATTTTATCTCTTAAAAGTCCCATCCACATTTTAATCGATCTTCATCCCGGATGAGGCAATATTTTATGATTATAATTGTAAATCGTTTTTCTTTTGGAAATTGTGATGTTATCGATATTCAGCAGGTACAGAATTTATTTTTTCACTTTTTTTGGAGTGCGTTGAGTTCTTTCTCCTTTGAAATGCATCATTTCGCACCCTAAATATACGCAATAACCCTTGTTTGAGGGGGAACGCAGATCGGTATGAATTCCTTTAATTGTTCCTTCGACGGTTCCGCAATAAGTTCCAATCCTAACCTGCTCATTCATATCACATTTTTTCAGCAGCCGTATCAAATTCTTTACCGTCATAGTCTCCTTTAGTATTAGAAAATTCTAAAAAATCAGAGTTTAATATATTCTGAACAGATTCCTAGAATGTCACAGGAGCATTCAAAATTTTAATACCAGCCAATTTCTTAAAAATTCCAGGGATAATCTTTTATAAATCGTAAATGAAATTAAGAATTATTATTTCTTTTATCTTTACAAAAAATTCTATTCTTTTTACAAAAACTGCTTAACTGTGATTATTGTTTTCCAGGAATTCGGAAGGGCTTATTCCTTCAAAATTTTTGAATACGCGGTTAAAGTGGGTTTGATTGCTGAAGCCGACCTTGAATGCTATTTCCCCCATATTCAATTCCGATTCCACGAGTAATCTTTTAGATTCATTGATCCGGATACGGTTGACATAGGTTTTGAAATTACACCCGAAGGTTTCCTGTATTGAAGCGGTTATACGCCGCTCGTTTATTCCCGTCTGGCTGGATACCTGCTTGAGAGTCAAATTATGATCATGGAAGTTATTGTTAATATAATGAAAAAAACTGTTGATCTGCCGGGTTTCATTTTCTATGTCGACAGGTTTGTACGTAATTGTGACAGGAGGACTCTTTCTGTAATATGATCTTAAGTAGCGTATTACAACAAGGAGAAAAATGAGAATTAATTCAGATGAGATCAAAAAGAGCAAAAGGCCTGTATTATCCCTTTCAAATAAAATTGAATAAATATAAAGGGAACGTTTGACATTCGAAGCAGAACCATAAGCGGTTCCAATATTTACACGGTAAACTTTTTTAAGATCAGGCTCAAATTTCTCATCGGCAGGAATATTGTTTACAGCAATCCACCAGTCTGCAACTTTCAGCTCATTCAAATTAAGTACATAATCCTTTCTTTCCGGCTTAATGTCAAGGTTTTGATAAAAGCAGACTTCTTTTTCTTTTATATTCTTATTGTTATAAGCATTGTCTGCATATATGCTGAACCCGATGCTTTTTACTTCTTCTCCGGCAACTTCAAGATTTAACCGGTTGTAAGATGCGAGGTTAAAAAAGTTCTCCTTTTTATTTGTGATATTAATTCCGACATAGGGAGATACGAATCCTTCATTCAATTTGAAGTCTAAATTAATTATGCTGTCTGAAATGCTATGTTGAAGTATTACCGAGTTTCCGCCATTGGCCTTGTCGGCGTAGAATTCAAAATTTGAGTAATCTCTTCCCGGGAAAATGATTACTTTATGAAAGCTTGAGAAGTAAAGATAAATACTTATGCACAAAAGAATTGAGAAAACAATGATTAATGTATTAAGTCTGGTATGGAAAAAGTTTTTCAGTAAATGAACATTCAAAATGCTTTTTTTGAATTTATACATTCGGTTTAAGAGATAGAAAGGTATGAAGTAAAAGTAATTTAATACTTAAATTTAATTCATAAATGAATCTGTTAGCTAAATATAAATATTTTTTTGCTTTTTGCGGATTATTGTTCTGGTCAAAAATTTAGCTATTCGTTGGAAAAGGGAGCCACGAATTTCACGAATGGAGTGTTAAACTCGTTGTATGCATGACTGCATGGATGCATGAGTACTCAGTCTACAGTCCGCAGTCTTCACTTCAAGGCAAGGTCTTTCTCTTTCTCATTCTCTTTCTCATACTCTTTTATTAAATTTATCTTCAAACATCCTAGAGAATTCTCAATGAGCATAACACCGGGAGACTTCCTAAAGCTTAAGCCCCAGCGGTCTGAAGACCTGGCAGAAAATATAAAAAAGTATATTCTTTTCGGATCGATAATTTTGGGAATTGCATTGGTTCTTATAATCACGGAGTTACGATCTCCTGGTCCTCAAACTGACCGGTATTCGGCATATTCAGCTGCAC
This sequence comes from Ignavibacteriaceae bacterium, assembly GCA_035542335.1. GTDB lineage: Bacteria > Bacteroidota > Ignavibacteria > Ignavibacteriales > Ignavibacteriaceae > DATKLQ01. The sequence continues at coordinate 5,263 of DATKLQ010000093.1, forward strand.
AGAAATTTGTAATTGAAACTCAAAAAGCGCCCGGAGCCGATTTTCAGTCAGTAAACAGAGCTGAAATTAAGGAGCTGGGGGATGGCGTTTGGGAAATCAGATCTTATTTTGATTTAAAAGAAAATTCCGGGCAATCAAGAACGTTTTTTACTATCCAGATTCAATTTGACGGGAGTGATTGGAATTTAAAGCACATTAATTTTGAAGGAAAGAAGGAGTAAGGAGACGGGAGTCAGGAGACAGAAGGGATGTATGTATGATTGTATGGGTAATGCAATCAGTCTTTATTCTGCAACCATTTAATAGACATTAGAATAAAATGCTTGAGAATCTTTAAGCTCTTTACCGTTTTTCGTTTTCCCTTTTCCGTTTACTCGTTTGCCGTTTCCCAGCGGTTTACCTATTTACAAGCTTCATTGCGCCTTCGCTGTAGCGGTCGCCGACGTTCGGATATTTTTCCAAAAGACTTTCAATTTCTTCAAGATCATTCCGGGATAATTTTATTTCCAATGCTTTGACATTCTCTTCAAGATACTTAACTTTTTTTGTTCCCGGAATCGGGATCAGATCTTCACCCTGTGCAAGAACCCAAGCCAGTGCAAGCTGCGCCGGAGTACAATGCTTTAAAGCTGCAAGCTGCGCAAATTCATTAACAAGCTTTTTATTGTTTTCCCAATGCTCGTCTTTAAACCTGGGAAGGCTTCTTCTGAAATCGTCTTCCGGCAGCGCTTCCTTTTTTAAAGTTGCCGTAATTAATCCTCTGGCTAAAGGGCTGTACGGAACGAGGGTGATTCCAAGCTTCCGGCAAGTGCTCAATATTTCATTTTCAACGCCCCTTGTAAGAAGGGAATACTCCGATTGTAAAGCCGTAATGGGATGAACCGCATGAGCTTTTCGCAATGATGAAGCAGAAGCTTCGGACAAACCTAAATATCTGACCTTACCTTCGTTTACCAGCTCGGCCATTGCACCGACAGTCTCTTCAATCGGAATGTTTTGATCAACCCGGTGCGAATAATATAAATCGATAGTATCGATCTTCAAACGGCGAAGACTGTTTTCAACAGCCTCTTTCACATATCCGGGCGAGCCGTCGATGTAAGTACCCGGGCTTCCGCTGTAGCCGGTTCCCCCGTCTTTTCTTCTGAAGCCGAATTTTGTTGCAATAAATATTTTATCTCTATTATGAACCAATACCTTTGAAATCAATTCTTCATTCCGGCCTGCGCCGTATACATCGGCGGTATCCCAGAAATTTATGCCGAGCTCAATTGACCTGTTCAGGGTTCTAATCGATTCCTCATCGTCGGCTGCACCGTAAGCGTAGCTCATACCCATGCATCCCAATCCTATTGCCGATAACGTTACTCCCGTTTTCCCGAGTTTCCTGTATTTCATAACATTCCCATAAGCTTTTGAAATTTATTTTTTATTCGGATCAAAATTAAAAACAATATATATGAAGATCCGGAATGGAATTAGTATTTAAAGATCACATAAATAAAATGCAGGTTAATTTTGATTTATCTCTTTCAGAATTATTTATATTAATTTGCAATGAAGTTTTCTATTTTTTTAAAATAGGTTATGCAGCCTAAGCAGTAAATGACGTAAGAATATGAATTCTCCCGGAATTAAAAATGCAGAAAAAGAAGACCAGGATCAAATAAACAATACTATAGCTGAACCGGAACCCACAGTTAAAGTACAGGCTCAGCTTCGGCCGGACGACTGGTTATGCCTGAGATGCAGCAAAAAGATTACCGAGGAAAAGGAGAGATTTTTGTATGAAAACCGGAGTGAGTTCCGGTTTACAAATCCGGATGGATTTATTTTTGATATAATCACCTTCCGTAAAGCAGAAGGATGCATTGAAGAGGGGAGACCGACTTTAGAATTTACATGGTTTAAAGATCATTCGTGGTCCTTTGCATTCTGCAGCCGCTGCGGGCTGCATCTCGGGTGGAAATATTCGGGCAGGTTTTCTTTTTACGGGTTAATTAAGTCCCGTCTTCTCAAAGGGCAGGCGCTTTTTAATTAAAAATATTTTGTCCCCTTTTTTTAAACCACATAGGGACATAGTTAAAGCTTATGTGCCGTTTGTGTCTATGCGTATAATCCTTTGTTAATAAAAAAATTTCCTTTCGTAGATTTCTTCTCTTTTAATATTTTGTGCTAAGGGCTGCATGCCGACACACCGCCGTAGGGTGCAACTGTTTCGGCATCTCCTCCGTTGCAATAAAAAATACTCTCATTTATTATCGTTATTCTTAACCACCCGTATTCGGTTTCTTTATAAACTTCGCAGCATTGAGAATCATCATCATCCAGGTCTATGGTCATATTCCCTGAACCTGCAACTGTTCTGTCCCCAAACCACCCGGACCAACTTGTATTTGATTCTACTTCCGCCTTATAATCAGAACAGCCGAAAATGAGAAACAATAAAAAGATTAGTAAAAGAAAAACACCCTTTTTCATTCTAATATCCCTCTGTTTCTAACGAGGGGGTTTTACAACAGAAGTGCCATTCACAATAATAGATATTTAGGGAAATAAAAGAGGATTTAATCCTGTTTGTATAATATTTTAGATAGATGTGGTTGATAAAGTAGACTTAGACGGCTATCCGGAATTTAATCTTCTGCCGTGAGGCGGGTT
>DATKLQ010000094.1:0-3259 GCA_035542335.1 Ignavibacteriaceae bacterium
GCGCAAGGAAGCGAAGAAAGAGGCCGCGAAGGAACCCGAGACCGAGAAGACCGAATAGGCGCGTGTTTCTTTCGGATCGTCAAGGTCTGTGCCGTGCAGTGTTTCTCGCTTTTTTTTTAATTCCTTTCAGACATTTACCCTCTCGTAATGAAGTTCTCTGTTCCGTGTTAATTTGTATTGAAATAGGTTTATATATAGCAGAATACTGTTATAGGATTGTAGAAACAGGGAGGATACAAATGCAGACAAACTCTCTATCGAAAAAAGGTTTGGCTGTCGGAATCTTTCTGTTGTTCATCGGTGTCGCTGTCGCACCAAGCATTAACTCCACGGTTGTCAAAGCATCCAATGACAATGACCTTGTTGAAGTGACATCCCAAGCATGTGGCATCAAAGAATTCGGGAACACCACGGTGAAACTTACCAAACAACAATATCAGAACCTGGAGCAGTATTTTGTCGATTTCAGAGCCAGATTGAATCAGACGACAACAAAGGATGAAGCGATTCCCATTTTCAAAGATGCGGTTGTGGAGTTGAACAAGTATGGGTTGTTGCCGAAGGGGATGAGCATTGAGAAGGCACAACGGTTAGTGACAATTGAATATCGAATACCAATTGCTCCAAACATTGTTAAAAAGTTCACTCAGAATTCGATAAATTATGATTGTCTTTTTACTGCTGATTTATATGAGGCGGAAAGGACCAATATCTGGTCAAGAATTGCTTCTTGGTTAACACAGTTTTATCTTCCTTATACAATTGGTCCACTTGCAATTTTTTTCATTGTATTTGGTCTGGTAAAACCATTTGGATTTAATAATGAAATTGATGTATACGGTAGTTTAAATGCAACGTTCTTTTTCTCCATTGGATCTGGTGGAATTAAAAATGGACCGATTTATATTAGTAAAGTGCTTGGATTTACAGGACTAACTATTAAATTAAATAATACTGATACATTTTATCTTGGCTTTGCTTTGGACATTCAGGATTAATTCTTGCCAATCGTGGTTGTCATTTTTATTCGCACAAGTTTAAAAGGGTCAAAATCGAAGGTTTAGTTTTATCGCAAAAAAGCCGTTAATCTTATATAAATCGTAGGGTGCACGCAGTTCAAAATAGATTCGTTTTTAAGTTCTCGAAGGGAATATGTTTTAAAGGGGATGTTTGATATAAAATTGTAAATAAGGGAGGATACAAATGCAAACAACTTCAATATCGAGGAAATATTGGGCGGTAGGAATCATTTTCTTGTTCATCGGAGCCTGTATCATTCCGTCATGTGCACAGCTTACAGAAAAATCTTATCAAGGATCTCGAAAAACAATCATCACGGTTGATGACGACGGTGATGGAGATTACACTTCGATAAGCGATGCAGTAAATCATTCTCATCCCGGGGACATCATCGAAGTCTATAGCGGGACGTACGCCGAAGTTCAGATTCTCATTAAAACACCAAATATAACCTTGATAGGCTTATCATATGAACCCGATGGCGGTAATCATACTGGAAAACCTCTCATCGTGACAAAAGGATACAATTGGCTCATTAAGGTTCAGGCAAATAATGTCACTGTTTCTAACTTCAGTATTCAGGCTAACAATAGCGGAGGAAAACCGCCTTTTCAGGGTCCATTTATCGACCTTTACTATGTAAACGGATGCCGTATCTCAAATAACACTATTCAGAATGGAACGAGTTACAATGAGGGCGTCAGGTGCTGCAACACAAGCTATATTCAGATTAACGACAACGTTATTAAGAATGTGGACTTGGAAGGAATACAAATCACAGACAGTAACAATGATAGTGTCAACGGCAACGTCATCATTCATTCCAATAATGGGATCCAAATAGAATTTTCAGAGGCTATCAACGTAACAAAAAACAAGGTCAACGGATGTGGTACCGGCATCGACCTAAGCAATAGTCAAAATAATGCACTTTATTTGAATAACCTTGAGAACAATTCCCTTGGGGTACATCTTGAGTTTTCCACGAAAAACATCATCAAGCACAATAATTTCATTAAAAATTCGCAGAAGGCAGAATGGGAAGCATATAAGTTTCTGATTATCCAACGATGGAAGTCCATCTTCAATTCATGGATTGATAACTATTGGGGTCACAGGTGGATAGTACCAAAGATGATTCCTGGAATATTATACCTTATACTTCTGACTATTTATACGCCAGAATTTGGACCAGTTCCAATTGCTATTCCGCTTCCTTTTTTTCAATTCGACAGACATCCCGCACAAACACCTTATACCATTCCATAAACGAAGAGTTTGAAAAGGAATTATAAGCTCCTAGCTCATCGTGGATTATCATTTTGATTCGCACAAGATTAAAAGGGTCAAAATCGAAGATTTAGTATTATCGGGAAAAAAGGCGTTAATCTTATATACAGCAAAATACTGTCATAAGATAGTAGAAAAGGGAGGATAAAAATGCAGACAAACTCTCGATTGAGAAAAGGTTTGGCTGTCGGAATCATTCTGTTGTTTATCGGTGTCGCAGTCGCACCAAGCATCAACTCCACTGTTGTCAAAGCATCCGATGATAACGACCTTATTGAAGTGACCTCTCAAGCGTGTGGCATCCAGGGATTTGGGAACACCACGGTGAAACTCACCAAACAACAATACAAAGACCTGGAGCAGTATCTTGTTGATTTCAGAGCCAGGTTGAACCAGACAACAACGAGGGAAGAAACGGTTCCTATCTTCAAGGATGCGGTGGTGGAGTTAAACAAGTATGGGTTATTGCTAAAAGGTTTGAGTGTTGCATAAGCTCAAAGGCTGGTGACAATGGAATATCGAACACAACGTGTTCCGACTATTATGAAAAAGTTAAATCAGTCTTTAATCAATTATGGTTGTCTTTTTTCTGCTAAATTACTTCAATGTAATGAGTTCAATTTCTGGACGCTACTTGCTGTTTTATGCAATTTTAACCCTTATGGGGTAAGTCTACTTGCAATTTTTTTTCTTCTTATTGGTTGGGTTAAACCACTTCGTTTTTTCAATGAAATTGATGTATTGAGTAAGAAAGATGCTCAATTATTTTTCTCAATCGGATTAGGTGGTATCAAATATGGCCCATGTCACATAAGTAAGGTGTATGGATTCACAGGGCTCGCAATCCTATTAAGCTTCGACATTACAGGTTACAAATTTTTCCTTGGCTCTGCTTTAGCAATTCTGAGTTAATCATTGCTCATCGCGGGTCGTCATTTTGATTCGCACA
>DATKLQ010000095.1:0-4220 GCA_035542335.1 Ignavibacteriaceae bacterium
CTGGAATCGATATGAGAAAAGAAATTGATAAATATTTTGCCAGATTTAAATAATTATTTTTACAATTCAGCAATTTTAACAAACAATTCAACAATAAATTGCTTCGCTTCCACCCCGCAAAGAATTTAACTCTTGCAACTCATCATCCTAAAAATTAACTTTTCTAATAAAATATTTCTTTAAAATTATTTGGGGCTCCATTTATGAAAAAATTAATTCTGATTTTACCCTGGTTATTTCTTTTAATCGGCTTTACAATAAATAAAATCATCGATCAAAAAGTTGAAGATATACTAAAACAAATCCAGTTTTCCGATGACCAAGCAAAGGACATGATCTGGTCAAATTGTTCTTTCGGTTCTTTCTGGTACCCTAATCCAAGAGATTTGAAAAATATTGCTTCCGGCGAAAGAGCCGGGATTGTTAATTCTGTAGGAAACTATGTAAAGGATTTTACTAAATCTGAAGATTTTATAAAACGCTATAATGAATTCCGTGAATCGAGAAAGCCGAAGGAGCCTGAAAAGCCCAAGACAACGGATCAGATGAAAAACGAACAAAGAGAATCCTATAAACAGGCAATTGCAAACCTGAAAGAGACTAAAACCAAAATGCCCAAAGATCAGCAGTCTATGTTTGATGAGACGATTAAAACATATGAGAAGCAGCTGAAAGACTTGGACGATCCTAATAATCCGATGTTCAGCAAAGAAATGGAAGGATATATGAAACAGGGATATGATCAGCAGATGAATGAATATAATAAAGAGATTGCAGAATGGGAGAAGCAGTATCCTGCGAATAATCCTAATCTTCTTATAAAAGAATGGATTGAAAAATTTTTAGACGCTTCCAAGGATGTCGATTTTAATGCAAAGACTATTGCAAAAGAGAACAACAGTACAATCTTTGCAAAGCCGGAATATGAAAGCAAGTCCCAATTATGGAAGCTTTGCTACAGAGCCGGAAAAGAGACCGTGAATGCAGGCAGGTCGTTTGCCGAGCAATGGCTGAAGGAGCTGAAGTAAAGAATCCGAACCTCATTCAACCATACATCCATACATTCATACATTCATACGCATGCTGAAGTAGTATGGTTGGATGATTGTATGGTTGTATGATTGTATGGAGTTTTAGGCATTAACTATAATGTTTGGTGAGTTCTTTTATTTTATAATCACTTTCCCAGTTTTCGTTGTTCTGTAATTTTTGAATAAACGATTTATTTAAGTTCAGCAATTTATTCTCCAAAGAATAATGCAGTTTATCATATTCATTGAACCATGCATCATCGATATCTTCAGAATAAAAAAGTGCAAATATTTGGGTATAATTCTCTCCCATTGAGCCCAATGCTATATTGTTAAACTGAATATTTTCTTTTAAAAATCTTCTACAGTGTCCTTCAGCTATATTTGAGGAAATCGAGAAAGCAGAATCTTTAATTTGATTTCTTATCTTATAATTAAGCTCAGGCAAGTTTTTTGTTTTTTTTCTCACTAGCTTAAACAGCTCAATTGCTTCAATCCAAACTTCAAGCTTTCGATAACCTCTGTTTATATTTTTATTTCATGAAATGTAATCCAGATACTTCTTTTCCATTTTTTCCCCCCAAGAATTAAAGATTAATTAAACTATGCTTTTAGAAATCATACAACCATACATCCATACATTCACAACCATCGCTGATGCAGCATGACTGTATGATTGTACTCTATTTCAGGGTCAATAAATTCTAAGAACTGGATTTTTATTTGCTGAAGTGATCTCCCAGATAGTAGGCCCAGAGAATTATTCCAAGCACTCCCTGCCAAAAGGATAATTTCAGAAATCCGATTGTAAATAACCAGCCGATAACCCAAATAATTCCGAAGCTGGAGTTTTCAACAATTACTTTGCTTTTTTTCTCTTCCATAAAAGTTCCCTCTTTTTTGTTAAATAAAATTAGATTAAAAAAAAGAAGAGATCAATTATTTTGGTGAGTGAAGTATTAAGTATAAAAAAAAGCGGCTGCAAAAGCCGCTTAATATTTAAACTAAACTATATTATTCTCATGCATCTCATGCATCTCATGCATCTCATGCATTCATGCATCCATGCATCCATGCATACTCTCTGGTCTCTTTGGTTACAACAATTATTTCTTCTTCATTTTCCCTTTCCCTTGCTCCATCGGAGGCATAGTAAACTGAGCCATTGCGGCCATATCAAGAAATCCCCAGTGTTCAGCAATTTTTCCGTTCGCTACCCTTATTATATCAACTCCCGGAAATTTAATTTCTTTATTTGTCGGAGGCATGCCCATCAAAGAGTCCACCCATGTACCGACTGTAGTGGAAAATACCATTACGGTATCGCCGGAAACTGCCATCGAATGAATGGTCGTATGTTTTCCGTTTACGGCTTTATCAAAATATTGGAACATCTCTTTTACCCCCTCTTTCCCTGTCTTTTTAATGTACATAGTATCCAGTTGATGATCGACTACGTCATCAGTCAGCATTGTATCCAGGGCAGCAATATCTCCTTTATCAAATACCTGCATCATTTTAACGGCAATTATTTTATTCTGCTTTATTGAAGGGTCTTCAGTCTGCGGAGTCTGGCAGGCGCTGATAAAAAATAAAAAGAGGAAAACCGGGCTGAGGAAAAAATATCTCTGCTTCATATGAGTTCCTTTCTTTTGTTTTGATGTTATTGATTATCCGGAGCAGTGATAACTTACAATACTTAGATTAGGAATTTTTGAACGCACGTCACATCTCTATTAAAATATCTTGCATCGGGAATAAAAATTCTTATATTGCGTTCCATATTTTTTCAAAAGATTTTTATAGATGATAAAAAATTTCAACATGCTGAATAATATATCTAGCCGGCTTTGCTGCTGTATGTGCTGTATCAGTATGTTGAAAGACTTTTAAAATAAATAATAAAATTTTTATCGAGGTCTTTCAACAAAAAATTGAAAGACCTTTTTTGTTTTAAAGTGTTTAAATACTAGGATAATTATGATTTATACATCTTCCATCTTCCATCATCCATTTTCCATCTATTCATGTTGTTGCAGTATGATCTGTTTTCGGAAAGGTTTGCCTGGCGGTTAAGCTGCAAGAATATTGAAATCATAAATCAAGCCTTTCCAAAGCGGAAAGGCTTTTTTATTTATAAACCCGTAGCACAGATTAATAATCTGTGCCATAAATTGAGGAATCAGGCTAAAATGCTGAGCTTTAGAAACGAATTAGAAAATCCCGTAGTTGAAAAAGAAATACTTGATCTTGAAAAAAAGATTAAGCTATACAGAGACGGGAAAATAGATGAGGAAAAATTCAGGAGCTTAAGACTTGTAAGAGGTGTTTACGGGCAGCGTCAGCCAGGCGTGCAGATGGTAAGAATAAAGCTGCCGTTCGGGAAGTTAAATGTTAAACAGCTTCTAAAAATTGCAGACATATCCGACGAATATTCTACCGGCATGCTTCATCTGACAACCAGGCAGGATATCCAGGTGCATTTTGTAAGCCTGGATAAAACTCCCGAGCTGTGGGCAAAACTCGCAGAAGATGATGTAACGATAAGAGAAGCATGCGGAAATACAGTAAGAAATGTTACTGCATCTTCATCCGCCGGTATTGATCCTGAAGAACCGTTTGATGTTTCACCTTATGCTTATGAAGCATTCAGATTCTTTTTAAGAAATCCGATATGCCAGGAATTAGGGAGAAAGTTCAAAATATCTTTTTCTTCGAGCGATAAAGATTCGGCATATTCATTTATTCATGATGTCGGGTTAATTCCTAAAATTAAATTCGAAAACGGAAATGAGATTAGAGGATTTAAAATAGTCGTCGGCGGCGGACTAGGAGCTCAGCCCTTTCATGCATTTTTAGCACATGAATTTCTGCATGAAGATTTTGTTATTCCTTTTATTGAAGGAGTGATTAGAGTCTTTGATAGGTATGGAGAAAGGAAAAACCGGAACAGGGCCAGATTAAAATTTTTAACCGATAAAATCGGTTCCGAAGAATTCCTTATGCTCGTTGAGGCAGAAAGATCAGCCTTAAAAGAAAAAATTTATAAGATTGACAGAAATATTCTACCTATGCCTTCATTTCCGGAAAATTCAAATATTTCTTCAGTTGATTTTGAAGATAAGAAGGAATATGAAAAATGGATTAAAACAAATGTCTTTGAGCAGAAACAGAAAGGATTTTATGCAG
>DATKLQ010000096.1:0-3625 GCA_035542335.1 Ignavibacteriaceae bacterium
CGGAATAGATCTAAACCTTTCTATATTCTCATATTTCGAATGGTGCCTCGGCTCTTCTGCAGATCATCATAGGGAATTCCATAAAACTTTTATTGAGTCCGCATTTGATCCCGAATTAAATGCAATGGTTGCATCAAAAAGATTATGGGAAATTCCTCTTGGTGACAGGGGGCATTGGAACATTGAATATCCTTATTTAGGGTATATATCGTCGAATAAAACTATTACGGGATATGAAGGGGATAAAGAAGCCTTTTTAGGACAGTATGGATCATTGGAAAAACCGAAGGAGATCCTTTCCGGAAAACTGTCGCAAAAAACAGGGAAATGGAATGATTCTATAGGATCAATCTCAGTTGATCTTTCTGTTGCAAAGAATACGGCAGAAAATTTTTCTGTATTCATGGGAATATCCGAAACGAAAAAGGAAATTTCTTCCATTCTTAAGGAGTTTAAAAACCGGAATAAGATTGATAACACCTTAGCTGAAGTTAAGGATTATTGGCAGAACCTATTTAGCTCATTAACAATCGAAACTCCTGATGAGGCAATGAACATGCTGGTAAATAAATGGCTGAAATATCAGGCTGTTTCCGGGAGGCTTTGGGGAAGAACCGCTTATTACCAGCAGAGCGGAGCATATGGATTCCGGGATCAGCTCCAGGACAGCCTCGTTTTTTTACCATTAGATCCCTCACTGACTAAAAAACAGATCAGGCTTCATGCTCGTCATCAAAAAGAAGACGGAACAGTTCTTCATTGGTGGCATCCGATTACCGAAACGGGACTCGAAACTAAGATGACCGACGATCTTTTATGGCTCCCATTCGTTCTCCTTCAATACCTGGATGAAACGGGTGATTATAAGATTTTATCGATTAAAGAACCCTATTACCTTAAACCCGGAAAGGAAGATTCACTATTTAATCACTCAGTTGCTGCAATAGAGAAAGTCCTTACAAGATATAGTAAAAGGGGATTGCCATTAATCGGTGCCGGGGACTGGAACGACGGATTATCTGCAGTAGGCCTTGAAATGAAAGGTGAATCGATCTGGCTGGCTGAATTTTTCTATTTGATTTTGATGAAATTCTCGGATTTATGTGCAAGAATAGGTGAAGAAAAATTATCACGCAGATATTCAAAAAAAGCGGATGCACTAAAAAAAGCATTCAATAAATATGCTTGGGACGGCGAGTGGTTTTTCAGAGCTACCAAAGATAACGGGGAAAAGATTGGAAGCAAGGAAAATAAGGAAGGAAAGATTTTCTTGAATGCACAGACCTGGTCAGTTATAAGTGAAATAGCTGGATCGGAGAAACAGGTGGAATCCCTTGGGTCAGTTACAAAGTATCTTTTAAAGAAGAACGGTCCTTTACTTCTTTTTCCTGCCTATACCAAACCAGATAAAATGATCGGGTATCTGACGCGTTATGCGCCGGGTAGAAGAGAAAACGGAGGAGTTTATTCTCATGCCGCGGCATGGGCCGTCTGGGCTTATTCAAAATTAAAAATGGCCGATAAAGCTTTTGAGGTTTATAGAAAATTATGCCCGGCATATAACGGACTTAATCCCGATGAGTATGCAGCTGAACCCTTTGTAACTCCCGGAAATATCGATGGACCTGATTCCCCCAATTACGGAATGGCCGGCTGGACATGGTATACAGGCTCTGCTTCATGGCTCCAAAAAGTTGTTGTCGATTGGATTCTTGGAGTCCGGGCAGTTCCCGACGGTTTGCTGATTGATCCATGCATACCAAGTGATTGGAAAGAATTTTCAGTAAAAAGAAAGTTTAGAGGAGCGGATTACCAAATTAAAGTCCGAAACGATGAAGGTACCGGCGGCGGTGTACAATGTATTAAGGTAAACGGTAATCTGCAGTATACTAATCTGATTAGTCCGCAAAAGAGCAATAATGTTAAAGTGGAAGTATTTCTTAGTAAATCAACTCCTGTAAAACAGGAACAGCCTTTGGCTGAAAAAACAAAACACAATAAACAATAAAGGAGAAAAAGCAATGGGAAAAACATTTTCTATTTTGGTAAGCATACTATTTTTAGCAGGCTTATCGAATGAGCTTTTTGCTCAATGGGCACAAAACAAAAATGCCCGCGAGGATGCAATATATGCACGCGTTCTTCAGGGTTCTGAAGATGTTACAATTGATGGTGTCGAAGACCCCATTTGGGCATCGGCAGATTCGGTTGTGCTTGGGTATGGAGTTACAAAATATTTGCCGAGCAGCGGATATAACTGGATTACCGGCGAGCATGTAGAAGGCGACTCTGCCAATGTTGTTTTTAAATGCTTGTTCAAAAATCCTTACTTATATCTTCTCTTTAAGGTGGTAGATAAAAATGTCGGCGGCGTTGACTGGGAACAATCCGACGGTATGATTATTTCCTTTAAGAGTTATGTTCGTTTCGACGGTGCTCCTAAAACCCATGACATTACCGGGTTTAATATGTGGGATTTTAGAGTTGAACATTTCCCGATGTTCGGCTGGAAATGGGCCGGGCTTACATCTCAACCAGACCCAGGCTCGCAGCCTATTCTTCGTGGAGATTCCCGCGTACAGAATGGCGGCGATACTACTTTAACTCAATGGCAGCAATTTACATCTGTTATCGGAGGCATGTCTTATGATTCCTTAGATGATCAAGGATGGATATCGGAGCACCGTATGAATATTGACTCGATGAACTTTAATGTCAATGGCGATATAATACCCTTCAGTTTTTGTATGTGGGATGGTGATGGTTTTATGGATTCAACCGCATCCAATAACCGGTTCAATAAGGTGTGGTGGGGGAATGAATGGAACGAAACATGGTACTATAATGCCTTGTACATTGATCCTAATGTAACCACCAGCTCAACCGGAGGTGTAATACCTCCTGTCGATTACACAATACCCCGTTTAAGACAGGGCGATGCAATAACCATTGATGGAGATTTGAGTGATTGGAAGCCGGATAATACTCTTCACTTTGCTGCTAAATGGGGAGATGAAGCTTCTTTTGATTCCATTAAGGGTACCGGAAAATGGGCAAGCGGATATCAGGAATATGATTGGAATAGTAAGCCTACTGTTGTGGACGGCCCTGCTGTTGATTACTGGGTGACTTACGATGATACCAATCTCTATGTCGGTGCTCAGATTGCTGATCAGATAGTTACTGTACCCGGTGAGGGCGGCAGAAGTGACGGAGTGACTTTCTTCATAGTCGGAAGAAATTATGTAAATGGAAGCGGTATTATGGGGAATGTAAAGGAATTAACCGTAAACATAGATTCATCAGGTTCCGGAGTGGCAGCTAATGACTTAATCAGCATGGCTGATACGGCAGGCGTAAAATATAATTTAGTGCTGGGTGATCAGACTGATGTTAATGATCCGGAAAATGCCGATAATGGTTATTCCGTTGAACTAAAAATTCCTTTTTCAGCATTAAATTATCCTCAAAATTTGGGTGACAGCGTTGTATTTATCGGCGGATTAACAAATGATATAGATGTTTTCGCCGATGCAAGTTCTAACTACTATGCTAAATCGTGGTGGTTCAAATGGGAAAAAGGTCAGACTTCACCGGCGTGGGTTGTCCTCGGTCCGGCAAATAC
>DATKLQ010000097.1:0-5811 GCA_035542335.1 Ignavibacteriaceae bacterium
ATCCTGAGGGGGATGGGACTTTCCTCACCAGCCTGGGTACGCATGATCATTGGAATAATCCGGTGGATAAACAATATTCCCGCAATCTCGGAAATGGAAACGGTATTGAACTTGTCGAACCTTCTCTTGTTTCGGTTAAAAATATTACTCAAAATATTCCCGATAAATTTATTCTATTTAACAATTATCCGAATCCGTTTAATCCCTCGACTACCATTAAGTTTGAATTAAAAGAAGCAAGCGATGTTAATCTTACTGTTTATGATGTCACTGGGAAAATTGTTGATGTTATTTTAGATAATAACTATAAATCAGCAGGAACCTACGAGGTAAAATATAGAGCTGAAAAATTATCAAGCGGTATTTATTTCCTTGTAATGGGTGCAGAAAATTACAGCCGTACTATAAAAATGGTATATTTGAAATAAATGCATTTTAAAGGATTTATGCCATACAGCTTAAAATCTGTATGGCATTTTTTTTGGCCTAAAGAGTTGTATAACGGAGTAAATATCCGAATTATTTTTAATCTTGTTTTACAAAGTGGTTTATTACATCTATATTTAAACCAGCAAGAAATTTGAAAGTATGCTTATGGCTCTTTTCGGACAGCCCAATATCGATAAGCTGAAATCAAAAGGGGATATAAAGGGATTAATTAAACTCCTCGCTAATGATAAAGATAACGATCTGCGTTTCAAAGCTGCTGAAGCATTAGGAGAGATAAAGGATTTACAATCTATTGAGCCGCTTACTGCTGTACTTAAGGATCCCGATAAATATGTACGGTTCCAGGCGGCATTTGCCATTTCGAAAATTGATTCCAAGAATGCGTCTGCAGCTGTTCCGGTTTTAATTGATGCCCTTGAAAAATCATATGATTGGGCACAAGTTAAAGCCATTGAAGCCCTTGGAAAAATCGGGGATCCCCGTGCGATTGAACCTCTTTTAACCTCACTAAAAAAACAGTACCGCAGAGATTGCATGCGGATTACTAATGATGCATTAGTAAGAATTGATCCTCTCTGGAAACAATCTGAATCCGTGAAATCTGCCGCTCAGAAGCTGCTTCCCTTCCTCAAGGATAGAAGTTATGAGATCTCTACGAATGTGAAAAAGGCATTAATAATGATTGGAGAACCGGCCGTTGAATACCTCTACAGCGCCCTGCTGTACAATTACTCCGGCCCAAACCATGCGGAAGAAGCTCTTCATGAGATTAATCCCGATTGGATAAACTCGGAATCTGTAAGGGAAGCAGTGCCCATGCTAATAGGAGCCTTAAAGGATAACGATTTTCATATTAGGGAAGCAGCCGTTAAACTTCTGGTAAGGATGGGAATAGCCTGGAGAAAGTCTGAACCGGGAAAAGCCGTAATGCCAATGTTCATTGCCGCATTAAATGACAGCGACTACCATATCAGATGGACTGCTGTAAAAGTCCTGGGAGAATTGGGGAGTGAAAGCGTAGTCGAACCTTTGGTACTATCGCTTAAGGACAGTGACGACAGTGTCCGTGAGCAGGCTGCAGCTGCTTTGGAAAATATCGATCCGAATTGGAGAGTCTCTGAGACGGTGAAGAATGCATTACCCGTTTTTATTGCTATACTAAATAATAACAGCGCCCTTACCCGGTCGGATGCGGCTAAGGCATTGGGTAAAATTAAGGATGCATCCGCTGTAGATCCTTTAATTAATGCCCTGAAGGATGAAGATTATATAGTCCGCTGGGTAGCAGCAGATGCTTTAGGTGAAATTAAAAATTCTTCGGCAGTAAATCCCTTAGTTGAATTGCTCCATGATACGGATAAATTTGTTCGACTTCATGCAGCTACAGCGCTTGGTAATATTGGAGATCCTTCGGCTGTTGCGGGATTAATTGAAGCACTGAAAGATGAGGATAATAACGTACGCAGAAAAGCTGCTGAAGTTCTAGGGAATTTCGGTGACTCTTCGGCGATTGAACCGCTTGCCGAACTGCTTAAAGATGAAGCCCCTGCAGTTAGAAATGAAGCCGAAAAAGCTTTGAAAAAAATTACTCCTCTTACATTTGAGATTGTCAGGAAATATAAAACAATTCAACCGGGAATGACTATGGTTGAAGTGCTGGAAATTCTTGGAACTCCAACCAATCAGACTGTTGCTGCTCCCGGCACCCCGAAAATGCCTCAGAAAAATTTGGTAATATGGGATAAACCTGAGGGGAAATACCAGCTCCTGTTTGAAGAAGACATACTAATTCAGGTTTACAGCAGGCCCGAATAAATAAAATTTTTCAATCTTAGATTCTTCAAACATCCAATTAAAATAAACATTCCGATTTTACATTCTAATTTAAACTCGCTGCTAATTTTCTCCAGTGTTCCGTAAGTTTATCAAAATCTTTTTTTTGCTTTTGAAATCCTGCGGAAGTTTTCATTAAAAGGAATTTTTCATCGGATAACATCTTCATGCAGTTCATTAAAGCCCTGCCTGTATGATAAGTACACTTCCAGATTGTACCTTTGGGTTCAGTTCTGTAAAAAGGTTCCTTTTCCAGGCTTCCCCAATACCAGTCTCCGTATTCATGATCAATTAAATATTTTTTTATATAATCCCACTGCCGCAGGAACAACTCATAATATTTTTTCTCTTTGGGGAAGATTTTTGAGAAAAGAAGAAGAGAATTTAATCCTTCGGCCTGTGACCACCAGACCTTTGTTTCCTTTATTATTCTGCATTTTCCTTCTTTATCGAAATAGTATCCTTCATCAAAGAATCCGCTGTTTTTTTCATCCCACCCGTTCTCCACTGCATGATCAACCATCTTTTTTGCTTTTATTAATGTAGCAGTATCGTTCTCGAGTTCAAGTACATATGAGGCTTCAAGCATCAAAAAAGCTGTTTCATAATCATGCCCGAAGGAGACGTGATCTAATCCGTAATTTTTTTCTCTTACTGACTGAGGTGCATTCCTGAAAGAAACCGGTTTCCAGTCCCGCTCAAAAAATAATTTTAAATATCCTTTTTTTGTGATTATTGTATTTCTTATCAAAAACAAAATATTTTTTAATCTTTCGTACAGCTCCGGTGATTTCCAAACATTATAGAGTTGGGTGTAAGCTTCGAGCAGGTGTATAGATGAATTCTGATCTTTATACCCGGTTTCCGCAGCATCGGAAGCTTTGGTTTTGTAACCGGAATTTTTATTAAAAGGAATTCCTTCTCTCGTAAGGAATTGGAAATATCCGTTGCATTCATGATCCGCCGAATGCTTTTCTATCCAGTAAAAACAATCCTTCGCAAGCCGAAGGACATTTTCATCATGAGTAATTTCGTAAAGTGCGGCCAACCCATAAATTCCGAAAGCATTCCCGTATAATCTTTTTTCATCGAACCAGCCGTTATTATCCGAAAGTGATCCTTCGCGGCTTCTTATCTGGAAGAATCCCCCGAATTTTTTATCCCACATTTTTTCCTTTAGAAAATAAAAGCCATGCTGAGCCGCCTCTTTATACTCTTCTTTTCCGAAAAATTCGGCAGCCTTTGCTGCAGCCCATATATGCCTTGATTGAGTTACGATCATCTTTTCCTGCTCAGGCAGAATTTTCCAATCATAACTTAAATTCGAAAAATATCCGCCGAATTCCTTATCAATTACAAGAGGATACCATTTTTGCAATATTTCCGATTCAAGATTATTATAAAGTTCCTGGATTATCATTTTATTCCTTTATTTCAGGTATAAAATTCAATTATTTTAATAACAATTTTTATGCTGTAGTTTAGGGCTATAAAGCCATTGAGCGGAAGCGATTCTTTTCAATTATTATAATTGTTTATCAATTTAATAAATAAGTCCGCATTAAAAAATTATTTTATTTGAAATAAATTAAAGTTGAATCTGAGAAAAATTGGAAATCCGATTTTAAAACAGATTTGCAAAAATCGGCATAATTTTGGAGTTTTATGTTTTAGCATTAAAAAATTTTTAAAACGAAATCTGTTGATCTTCCGAACATCTTTCAAAGAAAAAAACTTTTACCTGTTGTTAACCCGGATAAAAGAATGATAAAAAAGCACCTTTCGGTTCTTTGCGCTCTCTTTTTTATTGCAGGCTGTTCTTCAAGCAGGTTTACGAATTTTATTACTGCCGATAAAGATAAATTAATGGATGGGGATTCCGAGCTTCGTTTTGTCTCATTCAATATACCAAACCTTCATTACATTGAGGATTATCTTAATTTTGAAAATCCTAATCCCTGGCGCCTTCCTGATGAATACGAAATAAGAGACGCCCTTAACTCTATAAAGCAGATGAACGGCAAAGTAGCCAGAATGTATGTTTTATCGGTCCGCAAACAAGGTGAGTCAAAAAAAATTATCCGTCACGTTGAAGGCCCCGGAGTTTTTAATGGAGAAGCTTTTAAAGCCCTTGATAAAGTAATGCAGGTTGCAAATGAATTAGGGGTGAGAATCATACTGCCGCTCGTAGATAACTGGTGGTGGTGGGGTGGTCCGGCCGAGTATGCTGCTTTCAGGGGAAAAAGTAAAGATGAATTCTGGACTGATCCGCAGCTGATCTCGGATTTTAAAAAAACAATTAATTTTATTATTAATAGAAAAAATATTTATACCGGAGTATTATATAAGGATGATAAAGCTTTACTGGGCTGGGAGACGGGAAACGAGCTCGTATGCCCATTTCAATGGACTGCCGAGATCGCTAGATACATAAAAAGCCTGGATAAAAATCATCTCGTAATTGAGGGAACCCATCAGCAGAATATAACGCATGAAGCAATAGAAGATTCAAACATTGATGTTTTATCTACCCATCATTATACTCCCGCGGATATCTCGGTGAAAAATATTTTGAAGAATAAAGAGCTTTCCAAAGGGAAAAAACCATATTTTGTGGGGGAATTCGGATTGACAACTCCGGAAAACATAAAGACTATAGTCGATTCGGCAATCAATAATTATGTTTCCGGTATAATGATCTGGAGCCTGAGATTTCATAACAGGGACGGCGGTTTTTATATGCACAGGGAAAACCGGGGATTCGGATCATATAGATTCCCGGGATTTTCCAGTGGAAACTTATATAACGAAAAAGAAGCAATTGATTTCATGCAGAGTGAAGCATTTCGAGTTGATGGGAAAAAAGTTCCTGCCCCCGAAAAACCTGCTGCTCCGCACTTACTGGAAATCAAAGATGTTTATGATATTTCGTGGCAAGGATCGACAGGGGTGAACTCGTATATTGTTGAACGAAGGGAATCTGACAGCAGTAGCTGGAGGGTACTCGTAAAAGATATTTCCGATGCCGAAACGGCTTACAAACCTATATTTATGGATACCACAGCACATTTGGGAGGTGAATATTATTATAGAGTTTCGGCAAAAAACCAAAGCGGAATCTCTGAGCCGTCCAATGAAGCAGGCCCCGTCAAAGTAGACTTTCTAAAAATTATTGATGAATTGAAAGACAGCTCAAAAATTTATTTCAAGCAGGGAAATCTTAGTTTCTTAAATTTCCAGGATATTTACAGGGCAAAGGAAGACAACGGCAGGCTGATGGCAGATTCTGGTTCTTCTATTATTTATAAGATTCCAGGGAAAATATCTTTATTAAAGGTTTTTGCTCTTAAAGACAGTATAAGAAGTCTCTCAAGCGGCTTATCATTTCAAAGTTCCAGTTCGCTTCTCGATAATTTTCTCCCGCTGACGGTGAAGACGGAAACTTTTCCTTCTTATAAAAATGTTTACCATTTTTTTACTCCCGTTTTATTTACTGTCGAAGAATTCCCCTATCAGACAAAATTTTTA
>DATKLQ010000098.1:0-5643 GCA_035542335.1 Ignavibacteriaceae bacterium
TGACAGCTGTAGCATAGGGTAGGTGTTCCGGAAAACCCCTGGCTGTGGCAGGCATTGCAACTTAGACTAACATGAGATCCGGTTAAAGGAAATTGAGAGAGACTGTGATCAAATCCGCCGGGAATCCAGGCTTGAATAGTATGACATAGAGTGCAGTCGGTAGAAAAACCTGAAGCAACATGATTTGGATCCTTTACCGATTCAAAATCGGCTTTATGGCAGGAATAGCATTCCGGTGATAATCCCGAATAATTTCCTCTAGTCTTATGACAGGCAAAGCAATTTTGAATATTGTGTCCGCCGGTTAACGGGAAAAAATCATGATTGAAATTGCCCGCCGACCAGAACGGATCGATAAGGCTGTGGCATTCCTCGCAGTTTGTAGAAAAACCCGCTGCAGAATGATTAGGGGAGGCCGTAGCTAAATAATCGGCCGAGTGACAGTCAAAGCACGTAATGCCTATAACCTCAAAAGTAAAATTATAATAGCCTGAATGACACTGAATGCAGTCGCTCAGCAAATGGGCTCCGGCTAGTGGAAATCTGCTGCTCTGGTGAATCTGGACAATATCTTTTACGATCCAAGTTTCAGGAGTGTGGCATCTTCCGCAATCCGGACCGACAGTATTACTGTGAATATCTTTATGACATGATGAACATTCATTTTCAGCTTTGGAAAAAATTAAGCTTGAATGGCAGCTGCGGCAGTCCACAGTTAAATGCTGTCCGACTAATTCGAAATCCGTTTCTTTATTATGATCGAACGAAATGCTGTCGGGCACTACTTTCCAGCTCTCGGTTTGGTGGCATTCCGAACAGTTTATTTTGAAATTATTTCCGTGCGGCGACTGCGGGAATGCCGGTAAAGCTAAACCGACAGCCAAAGCCACTAATGACAGGCGATGCATCTGAAATCTTTTATTTTATAATTAATGTACTTTATCTCTCCTACACCGATTTTCTTATGGCATCCGGAACAATCCGCTTTGAGATGTGCACCCTTCAAGGGGAATAATGTTTTATCGTGATCAAATACTGTAGGCTGCCAATTGCTCGATATATGGCATCGGCTGCAGTCCGTTTCCCCTTCCTCTCTGAACTGATTGAAATGAATATCTTTATGACAAAACTCGCATTTTGAATCGACAGACGCAAACAGCAGTCCTGTTTTTGAATTTTCACCGATTAAATGGCAGTCAATACAATTTATTTCTGAATGTTTTCCTAATAGTTTAAAGCCGGTAATATTATGATCATATTCAATTTTCTTCCAGCTTTCTGTAAAATGACAGGTAAGGCAGCCCTTAGCTAAACTTTTCAATTTTATTTCAGCCCCGTGAACATTTTCGTGACATCCGCTGCATTCCGTATCGGATATCTTAAAATGCCAATTATCATCAATAAAATGGCAGCTTTTACATGAAACTGCCAAATGAGCCCCCGTTAATTTAAATTTAGTTTGATTATGATCTTCAATAGTTAAGAGTGAAGGTTTAAATCCCGATTCATCATGGCAAGCTGAACAATCCTTTACTTTTCCTTTAATGATAAATTCGCCTTGATGATAATCTTCATGACAATCGGTGCATTTTCCATGCTTAAGCTTTATACCTACCACCTGCACGGATTTATGGCAGTCGCTGCATTCAAGAATTTTATGCCTGCCTACAAGAGGAAACTCGGTTTTATCGTGATCGAAAGTTTGAGCCTGTATTTTGCGGAATGAGACGGTTTCATGGCAGCTTTTACATTCATTTCCGAATTTTCCTGCATGGACATCTTTATGGCAGGGTGTGCAGTCGGAAAAAAATAATCCTTTAAATTTCCGGAATTCATTCCCATCAATTATTTCTTTGGGATGGCATTTTATGCAGTCTATAGAAATATGCGCTCCGGTCAATTTAAAGGCGGCATTATCATGATTAAATTTATCAGCCTTTATAAATGTAAAAGTATTATGGCAGGCTGTGCATTCATTGCCTAGCAGACCACGGTGGTAATCCTTATGGCACGAAATGCACTCAGTATCCAGGCCCAGATATGAACTTTTTCTTACTTTGAATTTAATTTTTATGAGCTTTGCAGTATGGCAGTTACTGCATTCAATTTTCAGATGTCTCCCTGTTAATTCAAATCCTGTTACGGTATGTTGAAAATCATCGGGATTAAAATTGATTATTTTAAAATTCCTACCGTGGTGTTCGTTATGGCATAAAGAGCAGTCTTTTCCCATCACTTCTTTATTGGAGTGATATCCTTTTCCTAAAGAGATAAGTGTTTTTATTTCAGCATGGCAGTCAAGGCACTTGGAATTATGAACTTTTTCCCCGAGAATATGACACTTGGTGCAATTACTCATTCCCTCAAGATTTTCATGAGAACTAGTAAGATCCCCGGGCGAGATCTGAGCTAATATTAAACTCGGAGTTAAAGATATGAAGAATATAATTATCAGAAATCGGGAATAGAAACCCTTGCATTGATTCATTGGCCCCCAAAAAAATTAAACTATAAATTAGTTATCATGCTTAAATACCGTCTCACCATGTTTAACCGATATTTTTACTCCGATTTTTTCCAAAAATTTTACAGGCAGCTCTCCTCCCGCAAAAATAAACACCAGGTTGTTTTCAATTTCAGACTGCTCTTTCCCATTAACTGTTATTAATACGACGTTATCCCTTATTTCAATGAGATTTGAATTGAATAATACGGTAATCCGTCCGTTCGCAATTGCTTCATTTATCTTTTCCATATTTTTGGGTTTTAATCTTAAAAATGCATCTCCCCGGTAAGAAACGGTAACCATATTTGCCTCATCAGCAAGGATTAAAGCAGCTTCAACGGCAGAATCACCGCCTCCGACCACAACTATTTTTTGATTATGAATCAGCTCAGGCTCAATCAAACGGTAAGCGACTTTCTCTTTCTCCTCCCCGGGAATGCCTAATTTCCTCGGTGAACCTCTTCGTCCTACTGCAAGCAGAATTTTATTAGAAGAATAAATACCCTTCGGTGTTCTAACCGAAAAATTTTCTCCCGTCCTTTCAATACTGTCGACTTTTTCCTGCTCATTAATTTTTATTTTATTTTTAGTTAAAACCGTTGTCCATAAATTTAAAAGCTCCGATTTTGAAGTCTCCGATAATTTAACTTTACCATATAAAGGAAGATTCATCGGATGCATCATTACTATTTTGGCCCTAGGAAAATTAAATACACTTCCGCCCAGGCTGTCCTGTTCAATCACCATGAATTTTATTTTATTCTTTGCTGCTGTCAAAGCTGCGGAAATCCCGGCGGGCCCTGCCCCAACAATAATAACATCATATTCTGCATTATGGCTTCCGACTATACTTTTACAAATATATTCCATTGCCTGGCTCCCCTGCTCGACGGCATTTTTAATCAAGCCCATTCCTCCGAGTTCCCCAGCAACGAATAATCCGGGCAGATTTGTTTCAAAATTAGGGGAGACATGAGGAAGTTCTACTCCCCTTTTTTCAGTACCGATACATAAAGTTATTGCATGTACGGGGCAGGCATTAAAACATGCTCCATGACCAACACACCTGGATGCATTTATCAAATGCGCCTGGCCGTTTACAATTCCAAGAATATCTTTTTCGGGACATGCCTTAATACAAGCACCGCTTCCGATGCATATTCCGGCATCTACTACCGGATGAAGAGAAAGCGGTTCATGAAATCCCGATTCAATTGCTTTTTCCAGTTTGTTTAAATTATCTGTCGATTTTTTGGAGCGCATTCTATAATAAATGAGAAAGGTAAAAGCAAGAAGAAGGAATATAAATCCATAGGCAATTATATTTTCAACTATTACTTCCATTCAATTTTATAATTGATATTAACTTTTTACCGATCTCTTTTGGAGCTTGTTAATTAATTCAAAAAATCCATGTATAGCCGAAAGCAACTGCAACAGCAATGTGAATTGCCATTATAAGAAACATTATTATTGCAAAAGGAAGGTGTACAATATGCCAGTATTTGAAAAGTTTCTGCATAATTCTCAGCATTCCGATTCTCTTAGAAATTATAAGTTTTGACTTTGCAAGTCTGAGGATTTCTTTTTTTCTTTTTGAATTTAAATTCAGGGGTTTTAGATCATTTTTTATCTCTTTAAGAAGAGAATTTATGATAAAATAATCCTTAAACTGATTAATTAAGCTCTTCCTTAAGCTTAAATTCCTGTACTTATCGGTAAAATTAATTTTTTCAATCTTGGGCATTATCTCCCCATTTACGGAATAATCTGTTTTGAGCCTTATGCTTAGTTCCTGTCCCATTTTGTCGAGCTCCTTAACATTTAGCTCATTTCCCTGAATAGTCCGGGGAATTCTTACATAAATAAATCTTCCGGCTACACCGCTCAGAACAACGGCGGCCATGCTCCAAAAACTAATTGCTACAATTCCGCCGAACTTGAAAGCAGTATGGTATAAGACCAGGACAGGTCCGAGAGAACAAAGGAAGATGTGGAATTCAAGCCAATGTTTAAGATAACCGATTCTAAAGAATTTTTTCCATCGTTTTCTAACCATATAAACCGCGACGCCGAAGACCATCATAAACGAGCCGATAATTCCTGCTCCATGGCCTAATAGTCCGCTGGGTTTTAAGGAATCGTGATTGGGAAGAAAAAATCTTTGTTCTACAGGAGTTGTATAATATGAATAGCCCTTTACAGCGAGGAAAAGAGTAATTATAGTACCGATTAAAAAAAAAGAACCGATATAAACCCGGTGTACGTTTTTATTCATAACTCAATAAATTTTCTTTTGGAGAATTCCACGAGAAAATTTTAAAAACGAATTATAAAAATTAATACCTTCTATTTAGGTAAAGATTGCAAAGTGGGAAAAATTTTCAAAATGTACCGTTAATTTTCGGATATCTCATAAAGAGTTGTATATTTTGTGGAGTTTTCAGCCGTTAGGTCGTTTATTTTATTGACTAAAATATTCATTCTTTCATTCTGATCATCATCAAAAGCTTCATATGCTTCGGGAGAACTGAAAGTATATATCTCCTGAAAATGGTTCGGTTTTCCTTTCACTTCATAGATTGAATAGGTTTCCAAACCGTCTACTTTGAGAAGATTCTTCAGCTCTTTAATTAATGTAAGATACTCCTCTCTTTTTTGTTTTTCCACTTCATATTGAATTGAAAATATAACTTTTCCCATTTGAACTCCGAGTGTTAAAAAAAATTATTTACTAGAATCTCCCCGGTAAAAATAACTTTAGCCGGCCCGGTTAAAGAAACGTTAGTAATCTTCTGGCCGTCCTTTTTAAAGTTAACTATCAATTCATCCCCTCCTTTTGTAATTAATGAAACGGGAGGATTAATGTTATCGGTTAAGCTGGCTATTATTGCCGACGCTGCATTGCCCGTACCGCAGGCCAGCGTTTCGTCTTCAACCCCGCGCTCATAAGTTCTTATAAGAATTTTTGAATCTTTATATTGAATGAAATTGACGTTTGCTCCGTCTGGGGCAAAATCATTAAGATACCTGATTTCTCGTCCAAGATTAAAAACAGGCACATCATTTATATCGACTGTTTGATGAGTATTTTTAAAAATCTCCGGTAATTTTATAACTACGTGCGGGGATCCTGT
>DATKLQ010000099.1:0-6961 GCA_035542335.1 Ignavibacteriaceae bacterium
GTGTGGATGTAAGGATCATAGCGGCTTCGAATAAAATTCTTGCAAATGAAGTAATGAACGGGAAATTCAGAGAAGATCTATATTATAGATTAAATGTTGTCCCGCTTGATATAGTTCCGCTTAGAAAACGCGGAGAAGACATACTCCTTCTTTTCGATTATTTCCTTGAATATTTCAGCAGGGATATGGACATCAGGAAGCCCGAGGTTGAGGAAAAAGCAAAGGAAATTTTATTGAATTATAAATGGCCGGGGAATGTAAGAGAACTGCGTAATGTTATACAGAGATTAATCATTAATAGCAACGGAATAATCACCGCGAAGGATATAAGCAATCCCACAATACTAAGAAATCACATTGTACTTAAAGAAGAAACAAATTTCGAGGACCTCTATTCCGGCCAGGTGCTTCCGCTTAAAGATATGGAAAAAATTTTCCGGACCAAGTATTTCAAATATGTCAGAAGCATTTCCAGCTCCGATTCCAGTGCAGCCGAAAAGCTTGGAATGGCTCCATCCAACTTCTACAGGATGTGCAAAGAGCTGGGAATAAAGTAGATTAAGAGAATGAGAAAGATCGCCGCGGCAGATGATTGCGGATTTTGGATTGTTCTACACTTCGCCTATTATCATGCATATTCTGGACCCTGCCTATCGGAAGACAGACTTTACAAGCTCAACACAAAGAAACTTCGTAGAAGTTTGACTATTGTAAAAAGCTAAAAAAGAAAAGAAGACATACTTGTAGAGGATGAATTATTGGATCGGATTGCGGATTTCCAATTGCGGATTTCGGATTTTCCACCTCTATGCATATAATATAATGTCAGATTTTTTATTAAAAATTATTTCTACCATTAAGCCCCTCTTTTAAATGCGCAATTCGAAATTCGAAATCGGAAATCGGGCGTAATTCTCCTTTTCATTTCCCTTTCTATTATATTTGATCCATGGAACAGGATATAATTAATAACCGCGGAAAACTATCTTCCAAAAAATCAAATTTTCTTTTCCCTTTCTTTCTTTATTTCTTCTCTTTCCTTCTTCTTCTTGCCCCTATTGCTCCGGCAATTATACCTTTTACAATTGCATATATCTCTGCATCACTGCTCTTTATTTTTATTTGCTGGTTTATTTTTAAAACTGATATCGATCCAAAATATATAAATACCTTTGTTCTTGTTTCCCTTTTAGTAAGAACAGCGGTAATATTTATACCTCCCGCCGGATCAGATGATTACACGCGTTATGTTTGGGACGGAAAAGTTTTAGCAAACGGCATCAATCCTTACCAATATGCACCATCGGATTCAGCACTGAATCATCTTCATTCCGGGAAACTTCCGGCTTTAGTAAAATTCCCGGAAGTAAAAACGGTTTATCCACCGGCGGCAGAAATCTTTTTTTATTTTGCATATTTGATCGGAGGAGAAAGCTTTTACGGAATGAAAGTTTTGCTGATGATTTTTGAACTTCTTTCATTTTTCGTGATCATTAAGCTCATAAAAGGATTCAATCTGCCGGATAAAAATATTTTATATTATGCTCTTTGTCCTCTTCCGATATTCCATCTATTTATCGATGCACATGTCGACGGACTCGGAGCTTCATTGCTGCTGCTTTTTATTCTTTTCTATTTTAATAAGAATTACCTATTGAGTTCGCTTTTCCTGGGATTATCAATTTGTGTGAAACCAGTCGGATTAATTGTTCTTCCGATAATATTTTTTCATCAAAAAGGATTCATTAAAAAAATTACGGTTTCATCAATTCCCCTCATCCTATGCATATTTTTCTATTTTTTCTTCAGCCGTAATGTAAATCCCCTTGAAGCGCTCGGCAACTTTGCGGTCAACTGGACATACAACGGATTTATTTTCAATATAATTGATTCATTTATAAAAGATAATCAGAAATCCAGAACGATCTGTGCGGCAATTTTTGTTTTATCCTTCCTGCCTCTGCTTTTTTCCAAAAAAGATTTTATTAAAAAGATTTATTACGCCGTTCTTTTGCTTTTTATCTTTTCGCCTATCGTTCACCCATGGTATGTGTCCTGGCTTGCCGTTCTTCTTCCCCTCGGAGCCGAATTCAGCGGCTTTGTTTACTGCGGGTTAATAAGTCTCACCTCAATTACCATCCTGAATTACCAAATGTACGGCAAATGGATTGATTACCCGGTAGTATGGTTTATGGAGTATCTGCCTGTCCTGTTTTTTCTCGTTTATGAATTCTTTGCTCAAGCTAAAAGCAGAGAAAAAATTGAAAAGGCTGTTTCCGGTTGAGTAGCCGGTAGTCGGAATAACAGAATGGCAGTAAATCCGTAAGGAATCATGCGGAATTAAGAGATCACATCTTTTTTATGCATCGAATAAAGTTTCGGAATGACATTTCTTAGGAATAAAATGTAAAGATGACATCTTTCACTGCTGATTCAATACATTAAAAAGATGTCATCTTTCCAAGCCCTGCTGCCAGGTCCCCGTTCTTCCTTACCCATCAAACATCCCGTCTGGTCGCCGGGCAGGCATCCATCATCTATCAAACATATTCAGGTATCCGGAATCCGGAATCTGGTATTAGTATCCGGAATCAAGAATCAAGCATCCAGTATCCAGCATCAACTATCGCTCTCAGTCTTCTCGATATTCGATATTTATGACTTGGTACCGGCTTGTCCGGTTTATGCAATTGGCAAGAAAAATGTATCCGGTATCTGGAATCAGGTATCTTCTGCGGTTACTTACTTAACCAGCATCATCTTTTTTACCTTGGTAAAGCTTTCCGTCTCAAGTTTATAGAAATATACCCCGCTTGCTAAATTATTTCCGTCAAATGCTACAATATAAAATCCTGCATTTTGTTTTTCATCAACCAGAACTGAAATTCTTCTGCCCAAAATATCATAGACTGAAAGCTTAACGTTTTCAGCTTTTAATATGGAATATTTTATTTTTGTTTCCGGGTTAAAAGGATTAGGATAATTTTGATCAAGGGAATAATTGACAGGCAGTTCTTCTCCTTGATCAACTGAAACGGCTATGTCTGTGGGCACGGCAAGATAATCCAGGTACATATATCCCCACCATAACTGCATTTGAATAGTATTCCGGCCTTGACGTAATTTCACTGAGGTCCCTTTCTCCAGCCATGCAGAAGAGCTCCCCTCAAATCTTATTGTATCGGAGCGTATCCCATTAATATTTATAAATTGATCTTTAGGACTATCATAGTGGCACATGTAACCAAATTTTATTTCATAGGTCCCTGCTTCAGGAACATTGGGAAGAGTCCACGTTATTGTATTTGTGACTTCATTAGTATTAATATCTAAAAAACCGCCGCCGCTGGCAGAAGGACTTCTCACAACTGTCATACCTTGTCCATAGCGTACGGCAAGATTTTCTTCAAGCCTTGTTATTGGTGGGGTTCCCACTACAATATTAATTTTACCAGAGATACGCTCAAGCCCGCTGTCATCGGTTGCAACAGCCGTCAGCGAATAAATACCTGGTTCAACATCTGTCCAAAGAATATTGTATGGAAGTGTATCTCTCTCCCCAATTTTGATAGTATCATTTGCAAAAAATTCAACACGGACAACATGGCCGTCGGAATCCGATGCTACAGCTTGAATTGTAATTGAAGTACTGTCGTCCGGAAATACAGCATTATTCAGAGGGTAGATGATGGATACATTAGGCCAATCGCCGCTGATGCCGTTAACATCGACATCGCTCTTAAAATGATCCCACATATATTTCATACCATTAAGCATATCGCCGTGAGTAGTAAGACTTACATCTGTCCATGACCAGGGGAGTGCACCGGCATATCCAAATTGATATAACTGGAAGAACAATTGGTCTTTCGGTACGTTGTCATTATTCTGCTCCATAGCAAATTCTGCTACAACCACAGGTTTATCAAGGCTCCAATCTAGTTTTGAGTGTGTGAATGGGGAGAATTGCCGCCCGAGCCCGGGATAATAATGCACTGAATAGAAGTCAAGCGTTCCATTTGTATCATGTCCTGCTTCAATCAGGCGAT
Source organism: Ignavibacteriaceae bacterium (assembly GCA_035542335.1). GTDB lineage: Bacteria > Bacteroidota > Ignavibacteria > Ignavibacteriales > Ignavibacteriaceae > DATKLQ01. The sequence goes on from DATKLQ010000099.1 coordinate 4,050, forward strand.
CATCTCGGTAATAATTATAATTTGGGATAGCCGATATTTTTTCCAGATAATTAATATAATCATGCGTATTGTAACTTAGGCGATATTTCAGATTAAAATAATCTTTCATCTGTTCTTGTTCGGATTTGCTCAATATTGAAAATTGTTTTGAAACAGCAATTGCCGAAATCTGAACGTCGGTCATTGCCTGAAAGCTCCATGAACCGCTCGTGACTAATGCGGAGGTATCTGTCCGGTGAATAGCTCCGGCACACAGATTTATAAATCTTTGAATATCGGACATAAGGACATGATCAATTCCAATCCATCCGAAAGCAGTGCTCATACCTTCAGGTTCATTAAAAATCTCCCAGGCGATAATTCCAGGATGCCCCTTTAAAGAATCAACCATAGGAATTAAGCAGTTATTGATGTAAGCCTGCGTATATATACTGTCTGTTAATATTTTACGGTTTCGGAATAAAGTAACCGAATCAAGAGCGCCCGATCCTGATGAACGCAGCATATCAAAAGACCAAAGACAGGGAATAATTCCGACCTCCCTTTCCCAGGCCAAGTCGAGAACTTCTTTAATATCTTTAATTGTTCCTTCTTTGGGTCCAGTCACTAGACCTGAATCATTAAATTCAGGGGTATTGGAACCGTTTACATGCAGCCACCAGCGAAGCGCATTACCGCCGTTATCATGAATCTGGAGAAGCGCATCCGAAAAAGAATTAAAATCAGTAATTCCGGGGCCGATATCATGTGCAAAATTCACCCATGCCAAATTTGCTCCGCTTAAGAATAAATCCTGTTTATTATATTTAATCCTCGATTGGGGATTTGCCGGAAAGAATAACAAGGTTAATAGGAAAGCTGTTAAATAGTATCTGAATATATTCATTATTGTTCCTGACATTTGGTTGACTGCTGAATTGATTAATTGCTAAATTGCTGAATTGTTAAATTGCTTAATTGTCAATTTGTTAAGGTTGTATTGTTTTCCTGCTGAATTGTTAATTGTTAATTATTTATAAAGTTTAATCATTAGAACATCATGAGAGGGAACTTCGGCATTCAATATTTTCTGAGTTGTTCCCATTTCTCTTTTTGTCCATAAATTCCTGATTTTAAAGTTGTCCTTATCAGCATCAATTCTTCTCTCCGAAAGAGTATCAATTACAATTTCTTTACTCCAATTAAAAGAAACCTGCTTTGTTTTTAAGCTCCTGTTCAGGAAACAAGCAGCCCATTCATCGTTTCGTAAAGGCTTAAACCAGGCTTCAACACTGTCTTCAGATGAATATTTGAATCCCTGAATACCAAGCGAATCCTGATCTACGGCAATAACTTCCTTATTTGTTAAAATACTCTTTGTTTCAGGAGATAAACTCCTTATGTCATTACCGGCAATTAAAGGTGCGGCAAGCATGCACCACATAGAAAAGTGCGCCCTGTCTTCACTAAAGGACATACCGTTTCCGACTTCCATCATATCGGGATCGTTCCAATGCCCCGGTCCCGCGTAAATACGAAGCCCGTCCTGCATATCAAGGACATACATTATTCCCCAGGATTTCCAGGTTCCATGGTCTACAACGCAATCGAAGCAATTTGTAATATCGCCTGTAGTGCGCCAAAGGTGTCCTATATCTTTCCCCCAGAGCCAGGGTTTGCCGTTACCCCATTCACAAAGGCTGAAAACGATGGGCCTGCCTGCCGCATAGAGAGCATTTCTCATTGTTAAATAAGCGCCTTCAGGGTTTAACGCTTCGGTATTGCACCAATCGTATTTCAGGTAATCCACTCCCCATTTTGCATACTGAAATGCATCCTGGTATTCATATCCTCTGCTGCCTGGCCTGCCGCCGCAGGTATTCCAGCCGGCGTCGGAATAAATTCCAAGCTTCAATCCTTTTGAATGTACATAATCTGCCAGCGCCTTCATTCCTGAGGGAAAGCGGCTGGAGTCGGGATGAATAAATCCCAGGCTGTCTCGTTTACCGTGCCAACAGTCATCAATATTTATATAAAGATATCCTGCATCTTTCATCCCGGCTGCAACCATTGCATCGGCAGTTTCACGGATTATTTTTTCATTGATCTCGCATGCAAAATGATTCCAGCTATTCCATCCCATCGGCGGAGTAAGCGCCAAATTCTCGAACTTTTGTGAACGAATCTGGAAAGCAACGGAAATGACCAGCACAAAAACAAATTTTGTATTCATAGTTTTAGTTTATAATTAAATTAGAGCGAACAGACAAAAATGTCTGTTCTAACATTAATTCATATATTCCTGCCTGAGGATTTAAATTAATTTTAAAAATTTTTTTAAACCATTTATTAAAGCAGGTTTCCATACAGTATAATGATCCGTATTCGGTATTATCTCATATTCAAATCTTAAATTCTTATAATTCCTGGATCGGATCCTGCTTGTTATTTGATTATATGAAGCAGTAAATGACCCGGTTTCATTTCCCCCCACGGTAATATACAAATTAACCGGGAGCTCTTTTGTTTTGGAATATAATATATCTTCATTATTTAAAAGATCAATATGCCGATAAGGCGGATCAAGCGCCGCGCTTGCACAAATATAATTGGCAAATAGTTTCCCCGCATCTTCAGGTTCCGTAAATGCATAAACTAGAAAATATCCGGCGTATGAAGAACCCCAAAGCGTTCTGAATTCAGGATCTGCCCGGTAATTAGATTCGATATAAGGTATAATTTCATATTTAATACAGAAGAGGAATTTATCTGCATGCATAATCAGATCCCTGACCCGGATTTGATCAAAATTATAATTATCGGGATAGCCAATTCCGACAACTATTGCCTCTTGAATTTCATTGTCATTTGCCATTTTATGAATAGTATCATGATCTTCTTTTCGCCAATAGCCGTCGGTAAGAAATATCACT
>DATKLQ010000100.1:0-2137 GCA_035542335.1 Ignavibacteriaceae bacterium
TTATATTCGAAAAAAAAGGAGAGAAGAGAAAAAAGCTGATCGAAAATTTATTAAAGGAAAAGTACGATTTGGTTGCCGACCTGCAGAATAATTTCCGATCGCGCGCTTTGTGTTCCAAACTTCATTTTGAGAATATCAGGTTCAGGAAAAAGAACCTGTTAAAATTTCTTCTTGTAAAATTTAAGGTTAACTTTCTGAAAGATGCTCCTCAAGTCCCGGAAAGATATGCCGGTATTTTCAATAATCTGCCGCTTGATGACAAAGGGTTGGACATTTTCAGCAATAATAAGCCTTTGCTGAATTTCGATGATAAATATATCGGGATTGCGCCGGGCTCAAAGCATTTTACCAAGATGTGGCCCAAAAAGTACTACATAGAGCTTGGTGAACTATTAAATTCGGCCGGATATAAAATAGTTGTTTTCGGCGGCAGGAATGACATTGATACCTGTTGTGAAGTTTCCTCAAAGATCAGCGGAGGATTAAATCTATGCAACAGCAATAATATACTGCAGACAGTTGCAGAGATGAAAAAATGCAAAGCTGTTATCTGCAACGATTCCGGGCTGATGCATGCGGCATGTGCAGCAGGCGTGCCTGTGCTGGCTTTCTTCGGATCCACGGTCAGAGAATTCGGTTTCTTTCCTTATAAAAACAAAAACAATGTAATGGAGAATAAAGAATTATCATGCCGTCCCTGCACGCATATCGGCAGGGAGAGCTGCCCGCTCGGCCACTTTAAATGCATGATGGAATTAACACCTCAATCGGCCTTTCTAGAATTAAATCAGCTCCTAAATAATGAATAAAATCTGGTTTATTCTTTATAATATCATTATCATTCCGGTTCTTTTTTTATCAGTCCATATCGCCGGATTTTTCAATCAGAAGTTTAAAACAGCAATCAGGGGAAGAAAGAGAATTTTTGAGGAGCTGATACTCAATGCTCTTTCGCTGGATAAAACAAAAAGGCTGCTCTGGTTTCATTCCTCTTCCCTGGGAGAATTTGAACAGGCAAAGCCGATTATTGAAGAATTAAAAAAGAGCAACAGCATAAATATCCTGATTACATTTTTCTCCCCTTCGGGATATGAGAATTCAAAAAAATATCCTTATGCGGATCTGGTTTCATATCTGCCCTTTGATTCATGGTCGATGGCAAAAAGGTTTATACAAATTGTACGTCCCGATCTTGCATTGATGATGCGCTATGATATCTGGCCCAATCATATTTGGGCAATGAAAAAGTACGGTATCCCATGCTACCTAGTCGATGCCACCATGAAAAAGAATTCACCCAGGAAGCTGCCCATAATTAAAAATTTCCATAAATATCTTTTTAAAGATATTTCAAGGATTTTAACGGTAACCCAATCGGATATTAACGGATTTAAAGAATTCGGCTGCACCGATGAACAATTAATGGCTGTGGGCGACACAAGGTTCGACAGGGTTTACGGCAGGAGTCTTCTGGCAAAGGAAAAAAACCTTGTCAAAGAAAGTATCTTTAAAAGCAAAAAAATTTTTGTGGCCGGAAGCACCTGGAATCAAGATGAAGAAATAATTGTACCGGTATTCCTTAAGCTGGCTGAATATGATAAAGATATAATTCTTGTCATTGCTCCCCATGAGCCGACTATACCGAACCTGGAAAGGTTAGAAAATGAATTCGGGAATTCATTAAAGTTTATCCGTTTTTCTCACATGAACCAGTATAACGGTGAGAGAATTATAATAATTGATTCTATCGGGATATTATTAACACTTTATTATTATGCTCACGCAGCTTTTATCGGCGGGGGATTTAAGCAGAGCATACATAATGTGCTGGAGGCTGCAGTATACGGCATTCCGGTTTTATTCGGGCCGAGGATTGAGAATTCACAGGAAGCACAGCAGCTGCTTCGCCTGGGGGGCGGAATTATGGTTGGAAATAAGCAGGAAGCTTACCGGAACCTCCGGCAACTCTTCAGCAATGATGAAATAAGAAAATTAAAAGGAAGTATCAGTTATAATTATATTCATGAGAACCTTGGCGCTACCGGAAAGATTATTGATGAGATAAACAAGGTTATCCGTTAGTAGGTTCCTGGATAAGATAAAATTCCAATAAATAAATAATAAATTCCAAATAATT
>DATKLQ010000101.1:0-3076 GCA_035542335.1 Ignavibacteriaceae bacterium
AAATCTTTTTTAATGACTTTAAGTGAAAATGAAGTCGATAAAATATCTTTATCCAGAAAACTCTCCGCCGTTAGAGGATTATTCAAATATGCATACAGAAATGAATTTATAAGCTCAAATCCGGCCTCGGCTATTTCAAATCCAAAGACAGTCAAAAAACTTCCTTCCATTGCTTCCGAAGAATCTATTCTTGGAACCTATGAAAAAATTGAAAAAGCGGAATCTGAAAAATCTGCATTATTAATTAAGACAATTTTTGAATTCCTTTACGGTTCTGCACTTCGAGTTTCGGAAGTTTGCGGATTAAATTACGGCGATATTGATGTTAATGGAAGGACCGTAAGAGTTTTTGGAAAAGGCAATAAAGTGAGAATTGTTCCTATCGGCAGTAAATCCCTGACAATAGTAAATGAATATATCAATTCAAAAAATTTTTCATCATCAAAAGATCCCTTACTAACCAGAAACGGCAGCAGAATATACAGCAGGTGGGTTCACCGGGTTGTAAATAAATATTTGTCGAAAGTAACGGATATAAAAAAGAAAAGCCCTCATATTTTAAGACACAGTGCCGCTACGCATATGCTCGATAGAGGAGCGGATTTAAAAGCCGTAAAGGAAATTTTGGGGCACGAAAACTTATCAACCACACAAATTTACACGCATGTAAGCATAGAGAGACTAAAAACAGCTTATAAAAAATCTCATCCAAAATCGTAGGAGGGAAGATGAACATATCTATCACATCGAGGAAATTTAAAGCCAGAGATTCATTGAAAGAATTTATTCAGGATGAAGTATCTGCGCTGGAGAGATATAACGATACTATTTCCAAAGCTGAGGTTATTTTAAGTTACCAGGGCAACAAAGACAGCATTAAAATTGCTGAAATAATATTGAGGATTCCCGGGCAAACCTTGACTGCTGCTGAAATGTCCGACGATTATAAAAAATCGACCAATGCAGCCATTGAGAAGCTTCAGAGGCAGCTTGAAAAAATAAAAACAAAAAGATTTGAAAGAAAAAAATGATAAAAATAACTCAAAAGTCGATAAGCCGTAAAGAATATATTACTGTCGGCTTTCTGTTTAATAACTCGCGGAATATGTTCAAATTAAAATTGTTTTCGGATGATTCCGGTTTTGAGAAAAAAATTTACGAACAGAACCTGCATAGGCCAGGGCTGGCTCTGGCAGGTTTTTTTGATTTATTTTCATTCGCCAGGGTTCAGGTATTAGGCAATACGGAAATGAGATTTTTATCCCAGCTTTCCGAAGCGAAAAAAATAGAAACTCTCGAAAGAATTTTTAAATTTGATATCCCCTGTTTTATTCTCACTGATAACAACGAACCTTCCACGCTTCTTATTGAACTGGCTAATAAAAATCACATACCGGTTTTTGGATCACCGTTTTCAACTACAAAGCTTATTTATCTTGTCAGCGATTTTCTTGATGACCAGTTTGCACCTCGTATTTCCGTTCATGGATCATTGGTCGACATTTATGGCGTCGGCGTCCTTTTTGTCGGAAAATCTGGCATCGGTAAGAGTGAAGTAGCGCTGGATCTTGTTGAACGCGGTCACAGATTAGTAGCCGATGATTTAATTATCCTTACAAAAAAGGGGGAGGGAATTTTGATGGGTTCTGGTACTAATATTGCTAAACATTTCCTCGAAATTCGCGGCCTTGGCATTATTGACGTTGAAAGAATGTTCGGCGTGCGGGCCATCCGATTCCAGAAAAGACTTGAAATTGTGGTAGAACTTGAACTTTGGGATGAAGACGGTGAATATACCAGGACAGGCTTGGAAGAAAAAACAATTAATATATCCGGAGTAGAGATTCCTTATGTTAAGCTTCCAATACTTCCCGGGAAAAATATCACGGTTATCTCCGAAGTAGTCAGCTTGAACTATCTGCTCAAGCATTACGGATATGATGCGGCAAAACTGTTCTCGGAAAGATTGAATAAAAAGATACTCCTTAAGGATTATGAGGATCTGAGAGGGGTAGATTATTTTGAACATGATTTTGAATAAAAAACGCAGGCATTCTTGACAAAGGTAAATCATTTTTTTACATTCCGCCACTATTTATGAAGAAATTATTTTACTTCTCAAAAACCAAGCTTCAATTTGTAGAAATTAAAAACTACAAATCTAAACTGGCAGGGTTATTCTCAGGGTCTGTTGTTTTGCTTGCAATCTTAGCCTTCGGCATCTATTCTATTGTCTCTTCAATACTTGGCATAAATAATATGTCTGTTATCGAAGAAAATAAACTTCTTCATAAGAAATTAGAGGAAATTATTCCTCTTTATTCCTCTTTAGATAAAGAATTAGACAGTTTAATTAAAGAAAATAATAGATTAAGGATTGCTGCAAATTTAGAGTCTAATAATCCCGGTGAAAACTTGTTCGGAGTAGGCGGAGGGTATTTTGATAACCTTAATGACTTTGGAAGTAATAAGACGGATCAATACTTATCTCAGGCATATACTCTACTAGATGAAGTTTCTAGAAAAATTAACTTTGAAAAAAGTCAATATCTTGAAATATCAAGTAAATTAAGCTCAAATAAGAAGCTTTTTTCGTCAATTCCCGCAATAAAACCCTGTGACGGTGATTTATCGGCGCATGGCTTCGGAATGAGAATGCACCCGATTCTCGGGATTATGAGGATGCACGAAGGGATTGATATAATTACTGATGTAGGTACGTCTGTTCATGCATCGGGAGATGGTGTAGTTGATTTTGTGGGTAAAAATAAAGGATATGGTTTGGAGGTTGAGATCGACCACGGATTTGGTTATAGGACAGTTTATGCTCACTTGAGCAGCACCAAGGTTAAAGTAGGGCAGAAAGTTCACAGAGGGGATCAAATAGCAAAAACCGGAAACTCGGGGCTGTCGACCGGACCTCATCTTCACTATGAAGTACATCATAATGGAGTAAAACAAGACCCTGTGGACTATTTCTTTGACGATCTTTCCCTCTTTTAGAAAAAATATTAATATTCGAATAATTAAAATTACGCGGAGCGGGAGCTATGATTTGGACGGTAGAATTGGCTTC
>DATKLQ010000102.1:0-14553 GCA_035542335.1 Ignavibacteriaceae bacterium
GATTATTTCCTTATCGGCACTGCCCTGAATAATGCTCAATTTTCGGGAAGAGATACTCTTTCTGTCGATCTTGTTAAAAAACATTTTAACACAATTACACCGGAAAATGTATTGAAATGGGGACCTGTTCATCCACAAAAAGATAAATATAATTTCGAACCTGCCGATCAGTTCGTGGAATTCGGTGAGAAGAATAATATGTTCATAATTGGACATACATTAGTCTGGCATGCCCAGACTCCCCGGTGGGTGTTCGAAATAGACTCTACTAAAGCTGCAGATAGAGAAACGCTGTTAAACAGAATGAAGGAGCATATTTTTACAGTTGTCGGCCGTTATAAAGGAAAAGTAAAAGGATGGGATGTTGTTAATGAAGCCTTGAACGAGAACGGAACATTACGTGAATCTCAGTGGATGAAGATTATCGGTGAAGATTTTATTGCCAGGGCATTCCAATTTGCTCATGAAGCCGATCCCGATGCACAGTTATATTATAACGATTTTTCACTGGAGAATAAATCTAAGAGGGAAGGAGCAATAAAACTAATTAAGAACTTACAGTCGCAGGGAATTAAAATTTATGGTGTCGGGCTGCAGGGGCATTATAAGTTGGATTGGCCTACACCTACGCAGCTTGATTCCACTATAAAAGACTTTGCCGCTCTTGGAATAAAAGTGATGATTACCGAGCTTGATGTTGATGTGCTCCCCTATGAGAACATCACTGCGGAAGTAAATTTTAGAATTAATATGGATAAGGGTCTGCAGGAGAAATTCGATCCTTACAAAAACGGACTCCCCGATTCAATGCAGACATCTCTGGCTGAGAGATATTCTGATTTGTTTAAAGTATTTGTAGAAAATAAAAATTCCGTCGACCGCGTTACTTTTTGGGGAGTCAGCGATAAAGATTCATGGCTGAACTTTTGGCCTATTCGGGGAAGATCTAATTATCCCTTGTTGTTTGATCGGAATGGAAAGCCAAAACCAGCCTTCTTTAGTGTTTTAAAGACAACCGGCATAAACTGAATTCAATTAAAATATTATTTAATTTCTATTCCCTGGTACTTAACAGCCCCGTTTTCATCGGGGCTGTTTTATTTTGAAGAAAAGCAATTTCAGTCCGGTTGAATCCAAATTAATAAAGATTTTCAATCAATCTTCTTTATCATTTATTTTAATAATTAACTTTTTTAAGGAAAATTAAAAATGAATGACTGTCATAAAAAACTATTAATTAATTTGGTGCTTCTGTTTATTTCTCCTTTTTTATCCGTTACTGTAAATGCTCAATTAGAAAGAATTATTCCTCACCTTGAAAAAAAAGGGAATGCAATACGGTTAATAGTTGATGATAAACCTTTTTTTATTCTGGGTGGAGAACTCGGAAATTCTTCTTTCACCAGTTTGGAATATATGGAGCCTATATGGCCGAGATTGAAAGCAATGAACCTGAACACTCTGCTTGCGCCTATCTATTGGGAATTGATTGAACCGGCTGAAGGACAATTTGATTTCGAATTATATGATAAATTAATAAAAGAAGCACGAAAGAATAATTTTAAACTGGTTTTATTATGGTTTGGATCATGGAAAAACAGTATGTCAAGTTACGCTCCTTCCTGGATTAAAAAGAACCAGGAAAGATTTCCCAGAGTAAAAGATGATAAAGGAAAAAGTTATGAAATTTTAACTCCTTTTGGTAAAGAGAATCTTGAGGCCGATATGAAGGCATTTCAATCCTTGATGAAACACATAAAAGAAATTGATAAGGATCAGCATACCATAATAATGATGCAGCCGGAAAATGAAATTGGGATGCTTCCAACCGCAAGGGATTACAATCCTCTGGCTAATAAAAAATTTCGGGAGAATATTCCCGCAGAGTTTATAGATTATTTAAAGAAAAATAAGGGGAGATTAGTGCCTGAGTTCGAAGAGGTATGGAAAAAAAACGGATATAAAGATACAGGTACTTGGGAAGAAATTTTTGGAAAAGGTCAGCAGACAGATGAACTTTTTATGGCATGGTATTACGCTAAATTTACAAATGATGTTGCAGAAGCAGGCAAGTCGGTTTACCCTTTGCCGATGTATGTAAATGCCGCATTGAATCGGCCCGGCAGTCTGCCTGGTGCAGGGTATCCGAGCGGAGGGCCCCTGCCTCATTTAATAGACGTGTGGAAAGCCGGCGCTCCGTCTATTGATTTTTTATCTCCGGATTTTTATTTCCCGGATATTAAGCATTGGTGCGATTTATATACACGTCAGGAGAATCCTTTGTTTATTCCTGAACATCGTTTCGACAGTACTGCCGCAGCTAAAGCCCTATTTGTTCTCGGGCATTATAAAGCAATCGGTTTCTCTCCGTTTTCCGTTGAATCTGCCCGTAATCCGGAAAATGAACCTATTGCTAAAATTTATAACATGATGAATCAACTCATTCCTTTGATTGCGGATAATCAGGATCAGGATAAGATTGAAGGCGTACTCTTTGACAAAGAAAACAGGGAAACTGTATTTCAACTTGGTGATTATGAGTTTACGGTAAGACATAGCTATACCTTAGGCTACGAAGCCAATTCAAAAAATAATAACTGGGAAACTGCAGGCGCTTTGTTTATTCAAGCCGGGGAAAATGAATTCTATTTGGCAGGGTCCGGTATTGTGGCAACATTTAAAAATTTAAAAAATCCGGAGTTAAATGTAGGAATATTAAAAGATGAAGAAGGAAAATTCGAAAATAATAAGTGGAAAGTGATAAGATATTTAAATGGAGATCAAACTCACCAGGGCAGGCATATCCGGATCTTACTAGATAATTATTCGATTCAAAGATTTGAATTATATAACTATGAATAAATGAAAATTTAAAATGAATAGATTATTTTATCCGATTTAAATTGAAGAATCATAGCAAGAATTAACAAGACTTTTCATAAAGTTAAAAACTCTGTATTAAAGATGCTTTTGCAAAAAAGAAAGATTACCGGCTATATAATAGGTTAATAAGTTATTTCACAATTTTATTTGGAATTGTACTATTTATGAATCGATGCATTAGTTATATTGAAGGGCTAACTTAGATACAGTTCTATCCAGGAGATTAGAATTGAGACTTAAAACCAAGCTGTTGTTTCTCATTTCTTTATTGGCACTTTTAGAATCGGGAGTTTACGGCCAAAAAAACAAACCGGTTATAAATGAAATTGTCTCCTCTAATGTTACAGGAATTCCGGATGAGTATGAAGCCGACCTGCAGAATTGCCCGGTTCCTGATTGCGAACAATGGTATAAAGATCTTGGGGAATCGGTTTATGACGGAGAATATCCTGATTGGATTGAGATTTACAATCCCAGCAGCAGCAAAATAGATTTAACGGGTTACGGATTATCGGATAATCCTTTAAATCCTTATGAATGGACTTTCCCAAATGTATCAATAGAACCTGGAGGATTTTTATTTGTATTTGCATCCGGAAAGAATAAATACGAAACATACCTCCATACAAATTTTAAAATAGACCGTCTTGGTGAACCAATTACGTTGACAGATAATAATGGCGTAAAGTGCGATGAATTTCCGGCAGCAGAAATTCCTGTTGACATGTCAATGGGAAGATTTCCGGATGGCGATACAAATATTGTAATTTTTGTAGAGCCGACACCTAACAGCAGCAACAATTCATCTATATTCCATGGCTTTACCGATGAGGTTAATTTTTCTCATTCAGGCGGATTTTATTCTGGGGGAATCTCTTTAAGCCTTTCTTCGAATAGTCAATCTGCAGAAATAAGATATACCGACGACGGCAGTGAACCCGTAATAAGTTCCAGTTTATACACTAGCCCCTTTCAGATAAATCAGACTAAAGTTATACGGGCAAGGACATTTAAAAATGGAATAATTTCAAGTGTTATTAATACACAGACTTTTTTTATTAATCAAAGTTTTACAATGCCGGTAATTTCTCTTTCAACAAATCCTGCTAATCTCTGGGATGAAGATCTTGGTATTTACATTCCCGGCAGGAATGCAAATGAAGCAGGAAGAGTTGCAAATTACTGGAATGATTGGGAAAGGCCGGTTCATGTTGAACTTTATGAGCAAGACGGCATTAAAGGATTTAGTATAGACGCCGGCGTACAAATATTTGGTTGGGGAACCCGCCAGAATGCACAAAAGTCGCTTTCTATAATGATGCGGGATAGGTATGGTTTCCCTGAACTAAATTACCGGTTGTTTCCCGGCAGCGCTGTTCATAAGTTCACTTCTTTTGTATTGCGGGCCGGCGGTAACGATTGGAACAAACTTTTTTTTAGAGATGCTTTTGCCCGAAGCCTCGTTGCCGGACATAACCTGGATACGCAGGATTTTAGACCGGCAATAGTTTTCATCAATGGTGAATATTGGGGTCTCCAGGATATCAGAGAAAAATTAAATGAAGATTTTCTCGAAACCTATTGGGGAATTGATAAAGAGAATGTTGATATTATCTCACGCTATTGGCGGCGCAGTTACCCGGTAGTTATTGAAGGAGATGATGTCGCTTTTCTTGAAATGGAAGATTTCCTGAGCGTAAATGACATGAAGGCTGCAATAAATTATGATCATGCAAAATCATTAATCGATATTGATAATTTATTAGACTATCTGGTGTCTCAAATATTCTTTGCCAATTATGATTGGCCTGGGAACAATAACAAAGTCTGGAGAGAAAAGATTCCTAACGCAAAATGGCGTTGGTTTATGTACGATATGGATTGGACCTTTGGTTACGATGGCACTAGCGGTTATTCCTTTAACTCTCTTGAACATGCTACAAATTCCGTTGCTGACGGCTGGCCTAACCCTCCTTTAACAACACTCATTTTTCGCAGATTGTTCGAGAACCGTGAATTTCAAAACGGGTTTGTTAATAGAATGGCAGATTTTATGAACACAAACTTCAAGGAAGATTTTGCCCTGGGAAAATTAAATGAAATGGAAAATGTTTATAGGCCGGAGATGCCCGCCCATATTCAAAGGTGGGCACCTGAAGGCGGAATTCAGTCTATGAATTCATGGGAAAATGAGTTGTCAAATGTTAAGGAGTTTATTGAAAAACGGCAGGCATTTATTCGCGAACAATTAATTGACAAGTTCAATTTAAGCGGTGCTGATGATTTAATTTTAAATATTAATTTATCAGGTGCAGGCAGAATAAAAGTGAATACAATTGTTGTCGATTCCTTTCCTTGGAATGGCACTTATTTTAATGATGTACCTATAAAAATTTCCGTACTTCCAAACCGGGGATTCCGCTTTGCTGGATGGTCAGGAGTGGAGCCGGCTATGCAGAATAAAAGTTCCATGAATGTTATTTTAAAAGATATATTGAACCTTACTGCTAATTTTGAAGCCGACTCGGAATCTCTTAACTCAATAGTGATAAATGAAGTCAACTATAATTCTCCTGATGAATTTGATCCCGGCGACTGGATAGAACTCTATAATGGTTTTGATCAATATGTAGATATCAGCGGCTGGAAATTCAGGGACTTGAATCCGGGGAATATTTTTGTCCTGCCTCAATCAGTTTTTATTGGACCTAAAGAATATTTAATTATTTGCGACGATACCGCATCATTCAAATTAAAATTTCCCGGAGTTAAAAATTTTATCGGCAATTTTAATTTTAAGCTAGACAACGGCGGTGAATGCGTTCAAATGCTTGATGATCAAAATGAAATTGTTGACTCATTAACATATGATGATGCGGATCCATGGCCTTTGCAGCCCGACGGCACTGGGCCGACATTATCTCTGATAAATCCTGCATTTGACAACTCACTTCCTGAAAGCTGGGAACCTTCTATCGTTAACTTTGGAACACCGGGAAATCCAAACGATCAGCCTCTTTCAGTGTATGGCCGGCGTAATGTAATGCCTAAGGAGTTTGAATTATATTCTAACTATCCAAATCCATTCAATCCGACCACAACAATTACCTGGCAGTCGCCGGTACGCAGTTGGCAGAGTTTAAAAGTTTATGATGTTCTTGGAAATGAAGTTGCAACATTATTAAATGAAGAAAAAGCAGCCGGTACATATAAAATTAATTTTAATGCCGTCGGCCTTGCAAGCGGAATCTACTTCTATCAATTGAAAGCAGGAAATTTTATCGATACAAAAAAGTTTGTACTTCTCAAGTAAGGAGATAATCAATTAAAAAAATAAAAAAAATGAAGAGCTATAAACTCATTAAAAAATTTAATAAACTTTTACTTCTTCTGGTCGGACTTTTATTGTTCTCAGCCTGCTTTCCGGGAATTACCGGTATTTCTACTGCTAATAAAGAGTGGGTTGGAACCTGGAGAACAGCACCGCAGCTCGTGGAGGAGCGCAACAATCCGCCGGCGCCTGGATTAAGCAATAATACGCTCCGTCAAATAGTACGTGTTTCACTTGGCGGAGACAGCTTGCGCGTAAGATTCTCTGATGAATTCAGCACCACTCCTGTAACCATGAAGTCTGTACATATTGCTGTGTCTGCAGATAGCAGCGCAATTATTTTGCAGACGGACCGTGAACTGAAGTTCAATGGGAACTCTGAAGTAATAATAAAGCCCGGTTCTGCTATTATTTCAGATCCTTCCGGGTTCCATGCGGAGCCGAGAAGCAATATAACAATTACCATTTACTTTGGCGATACTTCGCCGGATGTAACAGGACATCCGGGATCACGAACCACTTCCTACATTGTTACGGGAAATAAAGTTTCTGCAATTGATCTTCCTGATGCCGTCAAAACTGATCATTGGTATATTATAAGCGGTATAGATGTAACGGCATATGAATCTGCCGCTGCAGTAGTTGCGCTTGGCAATTCTATTACGGACGGACGCGGTTCAGGTACGAACAAGCAGAACCGCTGGCCGGATGAACTGGCACGCCGGCTGCAGGAAAATCCCGAGACCAGGGAGGTGGCAGTTTTGAACCAAGGAATTGGAGGAAATTGTGTGCTTCGAGATTGCCTGGGGCCTTCTGCTTTGAGCCGCTTTGAACGGGATGTACTTAGCGCAACCAAAGCACATTGGCTTATTATCCTGGAGGGGATTAACGATATTGGACAAATACCAGATGCTGAATCTGAAGGTAAAACAGCCCGCGACCTGATAGCGGCCTATGAACAAATGATCGATAGTGCCCATGCAAAAAGCATGAAAGTTTACGGGGCAACAATCCTTCCCTTTGCAGGCTCTTTCTATGATGCACCGTATCGTCAAACAGCAAGAGATACGGTAAACGAGTGGATCCGGAAGAGCGGACGCTTTGATGCCGTAATCGATCTTGATATGGCTTTGCGCGATCCCGGTAATCCGCTGTACTTATTACCCGGTGCCGATTCGGGCGATCATCTTCATCCAAATGAAACAGGATATAGGATGATGGCTGAAGCAGTCGATATAGGACTATTTAAATAAAGGACTCACCCTCTGTCCCCTCTTCAAAAGAGAGAAGAGTTTGATACCGTAATAGCAATTTTCTATTTTTTCTCGTTCCTTTTATTGAAAATATTTATATATTCAGGTGGATAAAACCTTTTTCCTTGTTACTCATGATCCATTGAAATATTCTGGTTTTTAAAATAAGCCGTTAATTTAAGGAATTGTTAAAATAATTAGTGTAATTAGTGGCTATTCAATTTTCAAATAATTAATCAAAAAAAGAAGCTGGCTTAAGGGAATTCAGCAACCTTCATCCCAGTTTACGCTATTTGGTTAATTTAAGTCTTAAAGTGGCTGTTATTTAAACTGCTGCATTTTTAAATTGTTTGAAGTGTTATCCATAAAACGGTTAATAATTTAACTTTTTGTTCTAGGGTAAAATGACCTTGTCTTTTCCAGACACATTCTCAAAATCTTTTCTTATAAATCTATTTTTTTCTTTATTTGTATCTTTCTTTACCCTGCCTTACGGATATTCTTTTTCCCAAAGTAAAATTACGGATGATCGTCCTTCAGGTAAAATGATCGCGAGAATCGGCAGCAAAGAAATTACTGTTGAAAATTTCTTATATAGAAGTGAATTTACGATAAGACCCGCTAGATTTAAAGATAAAAATACAACTCTAAATAATCTCATATCTGAAAAGATCCTGGCTATAGAGGCAGAGCAAAGAAAAACCGATCTTTTACAAAATCCCCTATTTCTTGGAAACTTAAAGGGGATTAAAGAACAGCTTATGAGAGAAAAACTTTACGAGCTTGAAGCTGCAGACAAGGTTGTGCTGGATTCAAACGAGGTTTTTCAAAAATACAAAAGATCAGCCCGTGAATATGAAGTTGAATTTTATGTATTAGGCAATGATTCGGTATCATTTGATATCGCTGAGTCTCTGAAAAAAAACGCAGGTTCTGCCGATAGTATTTTTAAGAGTTTGGAAAAGAAGGTAGGCAAAAAACCGCTTAAAGAGGTTAAATATCTCGATCCGGATGATGAAAACATTACAGAAGCTCTCTATTCCACTTCTTTAGACACCGGTGCGGTGCTCGGCCCGATTAAGCTCCTTAATGGTGATCATATTCTTATGAGGGTAAATAATTGGAAAGATGAAATTCTTTTCAGCGGTGAGGATCAAAGAACCAGGTGGAATAAAGTTGCCGAAAAAATTCATCTGGCAAAATCTTTAAAGCTTTGGAGTGAATATTTATCGGAGGTTATGAAAGGGAAAAGAATTGATTACAATGAGGAAGTGTTTTTCAAACTTGCCGATCATGCATATCAATATTACCTTAATAAAAATACACCGCCGGATTCCCTTGAATTGATCTTAAATGAAATCCCAAAACTTGATGAGGCAGTAAATCTAAAATCCAATTTTTTTTCCATTGATGGGAATACATGGACTGTTGAGGATTTTAAAGAAGAGCTCGTATCGCATCCGCTTGTATACAGAGCGCATTTTTCAGATCAAAAAAGCTTCAATCAACAATTCTTCATAGCTATTTCCGATATGGTAAGGGATCACTACTTGAATAAAGAAGCTTATCAACTTTCTTTAGATACACTTCAAGATATCAATAAAACGGTCAGCCTCTGGAGAGATTCTTATCTGGCAATAGATCAGCAGAAGGTAATTCTTAACTCTGCTTTGCAAAAAGGCATCATACATAATGAAGATAACACCGGAAAGCTGAATTATTGGGAATCCTATTTAATAAATCTGCAGAAAAGATATTCTGATTCAATAAAAATGGATTATAAAGAGTTTGATAAAATCAAATTGACAAATATAGATTTTATTGCATATAAACCGGGAGCACCATTCCCATCAATCGTTCCCGGATTTCCAATTCTTATCTCATCAGATGATCTGGATTATATCAAGAAAAAAAATAAAATCAATTAACTATGCGAAAAACCAATATTGGAGGGATTTATGAGATTAAAAATTTACATTTTTTTATTTGTACCTCTGATTTTTACATTATGCGGGACTTTGCTGTATGCAGGTACCACCGGAAAAATAACTGGTAAGGTTACTGATGTTTCAACCGGCGAAGCATTGCCCGGAGCTAATGTAATACTTGAGGGCACATCCTTAGGTGCTGCTACAGATATAGATGGGTTTTATTCTATCCTTAATATCCCTCCTGGTAACTATTCATTACGGGTTCAATATGTGGGTTATCAAACTACGGTTGTTGAAAATGTTCCTGTGAATGTTGATCTTACCACGGTTAGGGATTTCAAGCTCAAACCTTCTAATGTGGAGTTAAACGAGCTTGTAATAACCGCCGAACGCCCGCTGGTTGTTAAGGATATGACATCTTCTCTTTCAACAATTTCGGCTGAAGAAATAGAAAACCTTCCCGTTAATAGTGTCCAGGATGTATTAAGATTAAATGTAGGTGTTGTTGAAGACGCCGGCAGATTAAGCATCCGCGGGGGAAGAACAAGCGAAGTTGCCTACTGGGTAAACGGTATTTCAACAACCGATGTTTATAACGGTTCCGTGGGCTTAACCGTTGAGAATGCTGCTGTTCAGGAATTGCAGGTTATAAGCGGTACATTTAATGCCGAGTACGGTCAGGCGATGTCGGGTGTTGTTAATATTATTACTAAACAAGGAGGTAAGGATTACAAAGGTCAAATTAACGTTTATGCAGGTGATTACGCAAGCAGCCGGGATGAGTTTAATCTTTATAAAAATGTTGTTACTGATGCCGATCCGGCAACAGGTCTAACAAGGGTTGTAAGCAGTGATATTGATCGGCCGCTTGAAAAAATTACTCCAATATACAACGGAGAATTCAGCTTGAGCGGGCCTATACCTTTCACCGATGATAATCTTACCTTCTTTGCAACCGGCCGTTATTTAAAAGATGATGGATTTTTTTACGGATCAGATTGGTACAGGCCTAACGGGCTTCCCGGAAGTCATTCGGTTGTTGCCATGAATCCATTTGAAAGATATTCTGCTCAGGGTAAGTTAAGCTATCAGTTGTTCAGCGCCTTGAGATTAAGCTATGATTTATTCTGGAGTAAATCTAAAAATGAGAGAAATTATTACGCAGGTGGTTTTATTTACAAATATGATCCATACGGTTTGCCTAAAACTACGAGCGATGCGTATACTCATCTCGTTACAATAAACCATGTTCTATCTTCATCAACTTTTTATGAACTGAGATTAAGCAGTTATCAAAACAAGAATAAATCATATGTATATGAGGATCCGCTTCAAGGTGTAAATTATATTCAAGTGGTAGATACCTCCTCTGCTACCGGAGCGGTTTCTTACGTGGTAGATCCAAATAGCCCCGATGGATATATTGAACCTAATGCAGCGGGTGGATTTGATGCTCCGGCATCAAACAGCTACTTCAACCGCGGCATGGATATGAACCACAATTATCGCAGAACTTCATATTTGACCGGAAAACTGGACTTTACAAGCCAGATAAATAAAGAAAATGAAGTAAAATTAGGTTTTGAAGGAAGGCTTCATGAGCTTGAACTGCATAACTTCAGAATTGTCCCCGCGCTTGATGCAAACGGTTCTCCGATAACACCATTCCAACCGTCAATTCCGGGAGTTGGAAATGTTAATAGAGACGATTATCTGAATAAACCAAGAGAACTGGCAGCTTATATCCAGGATAAATTAGAATTTCAAAATATAATTGTTAATGTGGGATTAAGATGGGATTATTTTGATGCTAATGCGGTTGTTCCTGCCGATCCTAAAGATCCCGATATTTATGTACCGTTAGGTGCTCAAAATAAATTTGATGTTAATGGTGACGGCAGAATAGATGAAAAAGACAACCAGTTCGATCCATCGGCTGTTGAAAGAAGACGTGCATACTGGTACAAAAAAGTTGATCCGAAAACAATCTTAAGCCCAAGGCTTGGCATAGCCTTCCCGATTACCGACAAAGGAGTCATTCACTTTTCATACGGACACTTCTTCCAGACTCCGGAATTCCAGTACCTTTACGCTAATCCCGAATTCAAGCTTACAGAGAGCAGCGGTAATAATGTCCTTTTTGGAAATCCGGATCTTAAACCCCAGAAAACAGCAATGTATGAAATCGGACTGCAGCAGCAGGTGAGTGATAATATCGGCGTTGATGTCACCTTGTTCTACAGGGATGTTCGTGACTGGGTAGGTACAAGTCCGTTGATAACAACATATAAAGAAGATGTTTCATACTCACAGTATGTAAATAAAGATTACGAAAACGTTAAAGGAATAACGCTGAAAGTTGAGAAACGTCTTTCGGATAATTATTCATTCCGTGCGGATTATACATTCCAGTCTGCCGAAGGTACTTACTCAAATCCTAATGACGAATTTAATGACATTCGGGCTAACAGGTCGCCTGTTCTTATGCTTCTCCCTACAAATTGGGATCAAAAACATACATTCAATGCCCAGATTATATACCAAATTTCAGACTGGACTTTCTCCCTTATCGGAAGATACTGGAGCGGCAAGCCTTATACTCCGAGCTTTCCCGTCGGAGAATCTGGAACTGAAACCAGAGGCCAGCTTACGAACAGCGATCGTCTGCCTGCGCAAAGAGGACTTGATTTGACAATCAATAAGTTATTTATGTTATCAGCTCTAAGGCTAGAACTCTTCTTAAATGTTTACAATGTCCTGGATCTTAGGGATCAAACTGCTGTTTATACTGACACAGGTTCGGCTGAGTATACAACTACCGTCGATCCTTCAAATCTTGCTAATAATTCCTATAATCCGAATAGAGTTAGCACTGTTGAGGATTTTGTACTTAGGCCGGCAAATTTCACGGGCCCTCGCCAGGTGCAATTGGGTCTTACCTTAGGTTTTTAATCAAATCTTTAGGAGAAAAAAACGAATGTTAAAAGTTTTAAATACTACGGTTCATAAATCCCGCTGGGCGGGAAAAAGATTTTTATTTTTTATAATAACACTGCTATCCATTATATTGTATTCCGGCCCGGACCTCTTTGCTCAGCTGCAAGGGCTGCATGGAGATGACGCTGAAACCAGGAAGGGTGTTCATGCAGGTAATCAATTAAGAACTACTTTCTTTAATGACGGTACTTTTGGTACAATAGGCGGCGCTACTGATGTAATACGCGGCGAGTGGCCTATTAATAGCGGGCACATTTATATAGTAGATGGAAATATTTTCGTTGGAGCAGAAGTACCGGATCGCAATACAGGTAAATTGTTTCATATACTTAGTGAAAATAAAAGCGCTAATATAGGCGGCTCAACAGGACATAAAGATCCGGTAAGCGGCGCCTGGTGGACATTTCTGCCTCTGCCCGGCTTTGGTGATCCTACTTCAAAAAGAATTGCAATGGCAAAAGGCAGTAACGAATGGCCCAGCTCTTGGCCTCCCTTTTGGCCCGATAAAATGAATGAACCTGACGATCCCGGCTGGAGGAATGATGCAGTTGACAATAACCCCAGTAAAGCTGCTTGGAACGGCTACTTCGGAAAAAATGTATTTAATGCCGATGAGGAAAGCTATTTCGTAGCTGATGATTATATGGGCAGGAAAGACATGGCCAAATTTTTACCCGATGATAACAATCCTGATAGAGGCGGATTGGGCTTGCGTTTGTATGTAAGAGGATTTCAATGGGCTAAAGCCTCAGTTCAAGATGCTCTCTTTTGTGTTTTTGATATTCAGAATATTGGGACTTACAACCACGATAAGATGGTATTTGCATACAAGCTTGGTAATAATAATGGTGACACGGAAACTGGGGGAGATTCCGGCGATGATGGCGCAAAATTTATTAGAGAGCAGAACGGCGTTACTTACAACCTTGCATGGACGTTCGATCAAGGTGATTTAGGGGCCGGCGGCTGGAGCCCTGTCGGCAGAGCCGGCGTTGCATTCCTCGAAAGCCCCGGTAACCCCTATGATGGCATTGACAACGATAATGACGGGATAGTAGGACCCAATGGAGAACGTTCAAAAGCACACGGTATTGGAACTGGCGACGTAATTACAGAGGCAATGTTCGATAGAGGAATTCTAGACCTGAATACTCCGGTAGTTTTAATTAATTATGCAGATCCAACCTTCCCAAGAATTCCCGCACAAGGAGGAATGACTTTTGCCGCTGCTCTTGATCTTGCCCGCCAGGGAAATTATAGCTCTTTTAGAGCTGTAGGGGATACCCTTGAAGTTTTTTACGGTGTAAGAAGCAATAAATTCTGGGTTGGTAAATCTCTTGTTGAGGTAGGAAAAGTGAATAATGTGGATCTTGGAGAGAATCTTATTGATGATAATCTCAATGGATTAATTGATGAATCCAGAGGCCAGCCGGATGAGGCAGGCATTGTTCATTATTTATATGTGGGTTATTTATGTAAAAATTATCTTACCCGTGCAGGTTTTGATAACTGGATGATAGATGAACGCCGGGATGATGGCCTTGATAATGATGCTGACTGGAATCCAGCAAAAGATGATGTTGGTGCTGATGGTTTGGCACCCGGAGTGAGAGGTTATCCCGGACCCGATACAGGCGAGAGGGATGGCTTGCCAACCAGCGGGGAACCGCATTTTGATAAAACAGATATTGATGAAACCGATCAATTAGGATTGACTAACTGCAACAATTACGATTGGTCCTCTGTTAACCAATATGATGATGAAAATTACTGGAATATTATGATACCCGGAACTTTCACCAACATTACTGCCGTTGGAAATTTTGAACTTGAATTTGCTTCGGGTTATTTCCCTCTGGCTGCCGGTACGATTGAAAGAATTTCGATTGCTAATGTTATGGCAAATACAGATGCTGCACTGTTAGGCGAAACCCAAAATATTAATCTTGCTTACGGCAATAATTATAACTTTGCTCAAGCACCTATTGTGCCCACTGTAACAGCCGTTCCTGGAGATCATAAAGTAATGCTCTTCTGGGATGACTTAGCCGAGCAGTCTGATGATCCTATTACGGGTAAAGACTTTGAAGGATACCGGATCTATCGTTCAACAGATCCGGGATTTAATGACGGCGGTTATATAACGGATGCCCGGTAT
>DATKLQ010000103.1:0-5469 GCA_035542335.1 Ignavibacteriaceae bacterium
GCGGTCAGCTTTTATTTCAAAATTAAGCCTTAACTTTTTAGGATCATTCAGGTCAACTCGAACCATCTCTTCATCTAAAACTTCGCCGGAGTATCGGAGATCATTTGATAAAAAATCAGCTTTATGATTTTTTATTTTTCCCGTCAATTCAGCATACCAGATTGCACACCTGGCACCGTTGCCGCATAAAGATCCGGTTGATCCGTCGGCATTATAATAATTCATGCCGAAATCTCTGCCGTTTGATTCGGTGAAAGTAATGATACCATCGGCTCCGATACCGGTTCTCCTGCTGCATATTTTTTTGATCGAGTCCCGGGTAAACTGTAATTTTTCACCGGAAATAAAATCAAAAACCACAAAATCATTTCCTGCTCCGCTCATTTTGAAAAAAGAGATCTTTTTCATGATTATATAATTTACCTCAATATGTTGTTCTTTTCAATAATTTCATTAAAGAATTTACGCTAAATCCTTATTATTACGAAAAATTTATTTTCTAAGTGATCCAAAATAAATGATATCTGCCTCTATAATTCTTTGCAAATTAAGTAAAAATGCTTACCGGACAGGAATTATATCTCTACAATATCAATAGGCAAAAACTTCTTCAATTTCTCTTAATAACAGTATAAAATCAGGAAATAGGGAAATAAATAATCTTAAATTCCATTGATTTTTCGCAAGTCTGTCTCTATTTTTATTGACTTAAATATTTA
Organism: Ignavibacteriaceae bacterium; assembly: GCA_035542335.1. Classification (GTDB taxonomy): domain Bacteria; phylum Bacteroidota; class Ignavibacteria; order Ignavibacteriales; family Ignavibacteriaceae; genus DATKLQ01. Next base: position 720 of record DATKLQ010000103.1, read on the forward strand.
TTAAAACGCGGAGAAAAAAGCATAATGGGTACGATGGCTAGGATGCGAAGTCTGGCACCTGCCTTTATAATTACCGTGGGTGCATTATTCGTTCTATTTATGGTTATTCAGGATTCTAACTTTATGTCGATTTTTGGAGGCGGGAGAAGCAATGCCATAGGGAAGGTAAACGGAAAGGAAATCACATACAAGGACTTTACTGATGCAGTTGAACGCCAGAGAGAAAACCAAAAAGCGCAAACAGGTAAAGAGATGGATGAAGAAAATATCGACCAGCTTAGGGATCAAGTATGGGAGGCGATGGTAACCCAGACATTACTGGAAGAACAAATGAAAAAATATGGCATAACTGTTTCGGATTCTGAAATAACCCAGACTATTCTTAGCGACAATCCCCCCCAATTTTTGAAACAAAATTTTATCGATTCTTTGGGAAGATTTAACCGCCAGCTTTATGAACAGGCTATTTTCGATCCGCAGAACAAAGCCGCACTTGTAAATGCCGAAGATTTAGTCCGTAATTCCAAGATGGGCGAAAAACTCCAGAGCATGCTTTTAGCAACTATAAATGTAGGTGAAGACGAAATACGGAGAACTTTTATTAATCAAAATATTAACATGAATGTTCAGTATGCTTTAATTCCACTGGATCAATTCCCTGATTTATCATTTAAAATCTCCGAAGAAGAGATGAAGAACTACTATAATAAGAATTCGGATCAATATAAAGTCCCCGAAATGAGAAAATTAAAATATGTGCTGTTCTCTAATAAAGCCACGGCAGATGATTCGATAACTATTGAAAAAACTTTAGAAAATGTTGCAACAAGATTTAAGGATGACACCTTAAGCTTTAAACAATTGGTTGATATCTATTCTGCGGTTCCCTATTCCGTAGATACTCTTAGCCTGGCAGCCATTGCACCGGCAGCAGCCGATATATTATACAATTCATCTAAAGATGAATTGGCCGGACCTGTAGCAGGGAACGAAGGTTACATTTTGTTTCATGTCAAAGACATTGTTCGTTCCAATGATCAAGTAGTCAGGGCTTCTCATATATTAATAAACCAATTCGGTTCGGATGAAAAAAACCTGGCGGAAGCAACTAAGATTTACAACGAATTAAGATCCGGCGCAGATTTTTCTGAAGCTGCAAAAAAATATTCGGGAGATAAAGGCAATGCCTTACGCGGCGGCAGTTTAGGTTGGTTCGGCAAGGGGAAAATGGTAAAAGAATTTGAACAGGCCGCTTTCAGCGGAAAAATCGGAGAGATTCAGAAACCGGTGAAGACAGCTTTTGGATATCATATAATTAAAGTTACTGGAAGAACAAATAATAAATACGCGGTCGAAAGAATAGTTAATCCTGTTAAGCCTTCCGCCTCCACTGTTCAAGCTCAATTTGAAGCTGCAGGAGATTTCGCTTATCTGGCAGATAAGAACGGTTTTGACGGTGAAGCTAAATTAATGGACTATAAGGTGCAGGAGACCCCTCCTTTCACTAAAGATAGCTATATTATACCAGGTCTCGGAAATAATAAAAGATTATTAGATTTTGCATTTGAAAACAGCCTCAATTCTGTCAGCCAGGTGTGTAAATTTACCAACGGTTATGTAGTGGCAATAATCTCAAGTGTAGAGAAAGAACATATTAAACCTTTTGAAGATATTAAGAATACGATAAAGCCGGCAGTTTTGAAGGAGAAAAAATTCGAGAAAGCCCGTGAAGTTGCTTCTGACCTTAAGAAAAAGATCGGCGGCGATATTAATAAAGCTAAGGAGATCGATCCGAAGGTATTTGTAAATACTACGGGTAATTTTACGGCTAATACTTTCGTACCGACAGTGGGAAAGGATGATGCATTTATTTTAAGCTCTTTGAAAATAGAACCAAATAAAATTTCCGATCCAATTAAAGGCGTGCGGGGTTATTACCTCCTTAGATTATTGGAAAGGTCAAAGTTTGATTCTTCCGCATATGAGCTCAAAAGAGCATCTATCAGGGATAATCTTCTATCGGAAAAGAAGAATTCATATTTCTCATTATGGCTGAGCGATTTGAAAAAAAATGCAGATATTATTGATAACCGTTATAGATACTACGGCTTATAATTAATTCTTTCATTTTCATTAAAACCCCCAGTCATTTATTGGGGGTTTTAAATTTTAAAGATATATTTAGAAATAAGTATCATACCTTTTAGTGAAAAGTATGGGCAAAATCCGGATTTTTTTCTTTATAATATTTTTTTCGGCTTGTTTAGCTTACTCTCAATATAACGGGAAAAATTTCAGCATCGGTTTAAGCGCTGTTTATACTACCACGGCTAAGATTTACCTGAATCCGAATTCATCCGACTTAATCCTGCGGAATAATTCCTTTCCGCTTGAGAATATTTACAATGCCGGTTTAGATTTCCGGTACAGGTTGACCGATCCTCTGATCCTTGGATTTAATATTGAATACATTAAAAAAACAGAAACCGGGCAAAATTTAACTGTGCTTTCCAGGGGGAATACTCTTCAAATAACTGTGGAAGACGGCTTCAGGCTTATCCCCCTTGAGTTATCTCTTTATTATCTGCTGCCTTTTTCAACCGAGAATTTTAAATTTTTAATGGGAGGCGGAGCAGGGTATTATTTGGGAGATCAGGTAAGAAAATTCGGCGATGTCGAGGTAAAAAATGTCGACAGGAAAGCGGCTTACGGGATCCATGTAATAATCTCAATGGATTATCTGGTTTTACATAATGTTTCAATAAGAACAGAAATGAAATTCCGCGATCCCCAATTCTCGGTAAAAAGCGCCTATACAAAAAATGAAACCTTTAATAACGGGAGAGAAATAAACCTGCCGCAGCCGTCTTTCGATTCTAAAATAAATCTTGACGGCATAACTTTTATATTAGGAGCGGCATTTCATTTCTAATTCGGTTAATTCAATTTGGTTCATCATGAATAGCAAAAGAAATATAATTTATCTTACGGGGTTTATGGGAGCGGGTAAAAGCACTATAGGCCCAATCCTCGCAAATACTTTGGGGTGGGATTACTATGATCTGGATAAGGCAATTGAAGAAAAAACAGGAAAAAAAATAAAACAAATTTTTGAGGAAGAAGGGGAAAAATTTTTCAGGGAAACCGAGCGGAATGTTTTGACCGAGCTTTCAAGAGGAGAGAATTTGATAATATCTTTGGGCGGGGGAACAATTATAAATCCGGTTAACCTTAAAATCTTAAAATATACGGGAGATATTGTTTATCTCAAGGTATCTCCCGAAGAAATATTTAAAAGGGTTTCTTTTAAGAAAGACCGGCCTCTTCTGAATCCGGGGGATCAGAAATTTTCCAAGGAAATATTAATGGAAAAAATTCAGAAACTTTATAGTGAGCGAATTAAATTTTACGAGATGGCCGATATTATAATTGAAACCGATAATTCAAGTGTGGGCCAGACTGTGGATGAAATTTCAAGACTTATCTACAAATTAAAAAAACCGGAAAATCCGTTTTGAATAAAGTAGATGTACAAATTCCCGGCAGAAGTTATTCAATTTATATCGGCAGCGGAAATCTTCATTTCCTAGCTGAAGAAATAAAGATGCAGAAACTTTATAAAAATATTTTTATAATTATCGACGGCAATGTAGACAGGTATTATCCCGGTATATTAAAGAAAGCACTCGGGAAAGATTTTAAAACAGACTTTTTTATTCTCCCATCGGGCGAAAGATATAAAAGCCATTCACAGCTGAATAAAATTTATTCTCAGCTGATAGAAAAAAACTTTGGAAGAGATACATTATTGATTGCTGCTGGCGGAGGTGTCGCTGGAGACTTAGCGGGTTTTGCGGCCTCTACATATATGCGCGGCGTTCAGCTAGTGCATTTACCTACAACGATTCTTGCGGCGGTAGACAGCTCGGTAGGCGGAAAGACAGGAATAAATTTTTACAATAGAAAGAATATGATCGGCACATTCTATCAGCCGAGATTTGTTCTGATTGATACCGATTTCTTCTCAACTCTTCCCCAAGCCGAAAGAACATCAGGGCTTGGTGAAGTTATAAAATACGCTTTTATATCTGATAAAAATTTTTATGATTTTATAAAGAATAATCTCAGCTCCTATTATTCAATTAAAAATGATGTTATCGTAGAAATAATTACTACCTCGGTTTCTATAAAAGCCGAAGTAGTAACCTGCGATGAGAAAGAGTCGGGCTTAAGAAAAATATTAAATTTCGGTCATACATTCGCTCATGCTATAGAAAGCGATTTGAAGTTTAAAGTTAAACATGGAGAAGCCGTGTTGGCCGGAATTGCTGCTGCTTTATACCTTTCAAATAATCTCGGTATCCTGGATAACTTTAAATTGGAGGAATTCCTAAAGTTTTTGTCTGCAATTAGACTTTCAGGAAAAATTGCGGCATTTAATATTGAAAATTTACTCTATTTGATGCAATCCGATAAAAAGATTAAAGGAGGGAAGATAAAATTCGTTCTTTTATCTGAAATTGGATCCTTGATTTTAGATGCAGAAGCTGAAAAAAATCAAATTTTAAATGCTTTAAAGAAAACAAAAGATTTCTTAATTAAAAATCAGATTTGATTGGAATTTTTTTTTGAGCGGGTTACCCCTTTAAAAGGGGAAAAACTGCCGGACTTCGAGGGCAAAAAGTCCGACAGTTTTGAGTGTCATTTTGTGGAGGGGTGCTATGCTTAAAACGAAAATCAACTTTTACCT
>DATKLQ010000104.1:0-4212 GCA_035542335.1 Ignavibacteriaceae bacterium
CTGACCTTTGTACCTAAAATTTTGGTTACTGCACTGACTTTAATTTTTCTCCTCCCCTGGATTATGGACAAGATGATCGAAATTACAACGAGATTCTTTACAATGTTCAGCACGGTTATAAAATGACGAATATATTGGTAAAGGATTTTCTAATTGTACTTCTTATTTTCCTAAGAATAACCTCTGCCTTTATAGCAGCTCCCGTAATGGGACACAAAGCCTTCCCCATGCTGCCAAAGCTTTTTTTGGCCTTTTTAATCTCTTACATGGTTTTTTTGAGCATCAAGACTTCTGCGTTGAATGTTGAATTTTCGCTTTGGTGGATTTCAATTACCGGGCTTAAAGAGATTTTATCGGGACTCCTGCTCGGTTTTATGCTGAATCTTGTTTTCTACGGGGTCTCTTATGCCGGCACTCTTATAGGGCTTGAAATGGGCCTCTCAGTAGCAGACGCTTTTAATCCCATGGATGAGACACAGAATAATATCATCGGTGAGGCTATTTATGTCGGTGCAATTTTAATTTTTTTTCTGATCAACGGGCATCATTATATTATCAGGGGTGTAGTTCAATCATTCAAGCTTGTGGGCATAGGTGATTTTACCATCAATAAACCTCTTTATGAATTGGTGGTGAAAAACTCCGCGGCAGTTTTTGTAATTGCAGTCAAAATTGCCTCCCCTATCATAGTTTCCTTTTTCCTGGTAAGCATAGCGGAAGCGATTTTAGCACGTGTCATTCCGCAGATGCAGATTTTTTTTGTAACCGAACCACTAAGAATCGGGCTCGGATTTTTTCTTCTTGCAACTTTAACGCCCCTTTATATATATGCAATAAAAAACCTTCTGAAGGAGTACGAGGACGGTTTATTCCAGATTATAAAAGCAATGGGATCCTGAAATGGCGGAAGCAGAAGGACAGGAAAAAACCGAACAGCCGAGTTCCAAGAAACTCCAGGAAGGCAGAGAAAAGGGAATGGTTGCAAAGAGTGTAGAAATCAATTCCTTTGCAATCTTCACAACCGGGCTTCTGATCCTTTATTTATCTCACCGTCATATCGGTTCAATGCTTTCCGAACTTGCCGTTAAAATCTTTAATTCGCTGGATTCACTGGAGATTAACAAAAACCTTGTATCCGAATATGCATTAGAAGGATTTTTATTCTTTTTAGTTACCGTTGCACCTGTAATGGTTTCAATTATGATAGTTGCATTTATCGCATCGGTTGCACAGACAGGGTTTAAAATAACCCCAAAAGCACTGATACCAAGCCTGGATAAATTTAATCCGATAAAAGGAATTAAAAAATTATTGTTCTCCTCCAAGTCAATGATGGAGCTTGGGAAATCAATTGTCAAACTTTTAATCATCGGGATTTTCGCATATCTCATCCTTGAAGATTTAATTGCCTCATCAACAAAGCTTGTCGACCTGACAGTCGATGAAGTTGTTTCTTTCATGATAAGTTCAGGTTATTCGTTTCTCTGGAAGATTGCACTAGTCTTCGGAATAATATCTGCAGTCGACTTCATTTTCCAAAGGAAGAAATTTACTAAAGATATGATGATGACCAAGCAGGAGTTAAAGGAGGAGCACAAGCAGTCTGAAGGCGATCCCATTGTGAAATCAAAAATCAGGAAGATCCAGATGCAGATGGCACGCAGCAGGATGATGAGAGAAGTGCCCGCCGCCGATGTAGTAATTACAAATCCTACTCATTATGCAATTGCTCTAAAGTATGAAATGGACGAGGACCCGGCACCGAAAGTAATTGCAAAGGGAGTTGATGAATTAGCGCAAAGGATTAAAGAAATTGCGGTTAACAATAACGTGCCTCTTCACGAGGATCGGGAGCTTGCAAGGCAGCTTTACAAACTCTGCGATGTCGGTGACAGGATTCCTTCCGCATTCTTCCACGCGGTTGCACAGATCCTGGCCTATGTATACCAGTTGAAAAATAATAAAGCCAAAAAGACGATTATCTGATTATGAAAATGTTCGGGAAAAACAGCGATATAATTTTAGCATTCGGGCTGATCTTTATGCTTGCCTTAATGCTGGTTCCCCTGCCGCCGGCTTTGCTCGACTTTTTCCTTGCGATAAATATTACTGCGGCAGTCCTGATTCTAATTGTTTCGCTTTACATAAAATCTCCTCTTGATATATCGGTTTTTCCCGGACTACTTTTAGTGCTGACGTTGTTCCGGCTGGCACTGAACATAAGCTCCACAAGGTTAATACTAATTGACGGGTATGCAGGAAGGGTAATTGAATCATTCGGTTCATTCGTCGTAAGCGGAAACTATGTAGTAGGATTCATCATCTTCATTATCCTGGTGGTAATTCAGTTCATAGTTATTATTAAAGGATCGGGCAGAATTTCTGAGGTTGCCGCCAGGTTTACCCTCGATGCAATGCCCGGCAAGCAGATGGCCATCGATGCCGATCTGAATACAGGATTAATCAATGAAGCGGAAGCCAGGCAAAGAAGAGAAAATATCAGCCGTGAAGCGGAATTCTACGGCGCAATGGACGGTGCAAGCAAATTTGTTAAAGGCGATGCGATTGCAGGATTAATAATTAACGGAATTAATATAATCGGCGGATTTATTATCGGGGTTGCCCAGAAGGGATTATCTTTCTCCGATTCCCTCCATACTTATACTATTTTAACCATCGGCGACGGCTTGGTATGCCAGATTCCCGCACTTTTAATTGCTACTGCGGCAGGTTTGGTTGTAACAAGGAGTGCGGCAGGCACCTCGCTAGATTACCAAATGAAAACCCAGCTGCTTACAAATCCCCGGGTACTAGCGACAGTAGCAGGAGCAGTATTCCTTTTCGCGCTGCTGCCCGGAATGCCCGCAATTCCCTTCGGCCTTCTGGGTATTACACTCGGCGTCGGATCTTATTTCACTAAGAAAAATAAAACGGAACAGCTTGCGGAAGAAAACGCCGAAGAACCTGCAGAAACGCAGGAAGAAAAGGTTGAGCAGTATCTGCAGGTTGACCCGATTGAAATCGAAATCGGATACGGATTAATAACACTAGTTGATGAAAAACAGGGCGGAAACTTGTTTCATAAAATTTCATCTACAAGAAAATTTTTAGCGCTGGAATACGGGGTGCTCATTCCGCCGGTAAGAGTGAGGGACAATCTTCAGCTTGAATCCAACCAGTATATTATAAAAATAAAAGGCAATATAGTTGCTTCCTATGAGCTGCAGCCTGACAGGTACCTTGCAATGAATCCCGGACACATCAAAGAAAAACTTTCGGGAATTCCCATAAAAGATCCTGCATTTAACCTGAATGCTTACTGGATAACAAAAGAAGAGAAAGATAAAGCCGAACTGCTTGAATATACGGTAGTAGACAGCACTTCAGTATTATCGACTCATCTTCAGGAAACATTAAAAAGAAATTTCGACAAAATTATATCCCGCCAGGCAGTCAAGAATCTTCTGGAAAATATCAAAAAAGATTATCCTGCCGTTATAGACGATATAAACAAAGAGGTCTTATCACTCGGGACAATTCAGAAGGTGATCCAGAACCTTCTGAAAGAATTAATCCCGATCAAAGACCTGGTGCAGATACTTGAGGCATTAATCGACTACTCAAAGGTTACAAAAAATATTGACGTGCTTACGGAATATGTCAGGCATTCCCTGGGAGAAACTATAGCAAATATCCATAAAGATCACAACGGTATTATTCACTCGGCAGCACTTGGAGAAAATATTGAAGCAATAATTACAAAATCGCTTCAGAGCCAGAAAGAAGCCGTACATACGCTCGGCTTAAGCCCTGCAACTCTTGCCGAATTAAATAAAAAGATGGACGGCTCTATTCAGAAATTTAAAAGCCTGGGGTATACACCTGTAATCATTACATCGGCCACAATCAGGCCCTACTTTTACAGGCTCGTTAATTCAAGCTACCCCGATTTTGCGGTCCTATCCTATTCGGAGCTCCCGTCGAACATTGAAATAGAATTCATTGATAAAATAGAGGTAATAAATGCAGATTAAAAAATTCTCAGCACCCACTCTGAAAGAAGCAGCCCAAAAAATGAAAGATGAACTAGGCGGGGAAGCAATAATACTCGGAACAAGAATGATAGAATCCCCTAGAGGAACCGATGGAAACGGGGGCAGGATAAGAGAAAAATTATTTGAACTGACTGCAGGAATTGAGAAGGATCAGGGG